>JBGTAO010000001.1:0-11656 GCA_041749835.1 Gemmata sp.
GTTAGTCATCGACCACTCGGTGCAAGTCGATGAGTATGGCACCATGCAGGCCTTCGGCGACAACGTGAAGCTCGAATACGAGCGAAATCAGGAGCGTTACACGTTCTTGCGTTGGGGCCAGAATGCCTTCCGCAACTTCAAGGTTGTTCCGCCGGGCACGGGCATCTGCCATCAAGTGAACCTGGAATATCTCGCCCGCGGTGTTTTCGTTGATCCGCAAGGAATGGCTTATCCGGATACTCTGGTGGGCACGGATAGCCATACCACCATGATCAACGGACTGGGTGTGCTGGGCTGGGGTGTGGGTGGTATTGAAGCCGAGGCGGCCATGCTGGGCCAACCGGTCAGCATGCTGATCCCGCAGGTGGTGGGCTTCAAGCTCTCAGGAAAACTGAGTGCCGGAGCGACCGCGACGGATTTGGTTCTCACGGTCACCCAGATGCTGCGCAAGAAGGGTGTGGTTGGTAAGTTTGTCGAGTTCTTTGGCCCAGGGCTCTCGCAACTGCCGCTCGCGGACCGTGCCACGATCGCCAACATGGCCCCCGAATACGGCGCAACCTGTGGCATCTTCCCGGTCGATGCCGAGACGTTGCGCTACTTAACACTGACGGCGCGACCGGCGGAATTGGTGGCACTGGTCGAGGCATACTACAAGGAACAAGGGCTGTTCCACGATGCGAACACCCCAGAAGCAAGCTACACAGACACACTGGAGCTCGATCTGGCCACGGTGGAACCGAGCCTCGCTGGCCCCAGCCGGCCACAAGACCGTGTGGCTCTGAAGGACATGCGGAAATCGTTCGCGGAGGCGCTCCCCAAATTGAAGTCGGCCATCAAGAAGCCAGCACTGGTCATGGCGGGCCTTGTTGCGGAACCGAGTGCCGATTTGACCCCGGGTTCGATCACCGATGGCTCGGTGGTTATCGCCGCGATCACCAGTTGTACGAACACCTCGAACCCGTCTGTCATGGTCGCTGCGGGCGTATTGGCCAAAAAAGCGGTGGCAAAGGGCCTCACGACCAAGCCGTGGGTGAAAACGAGCCTGGCACCGGGCTCGAAAGTCGTGACCGATTACCTGACCGATTCGGGCCTGATTGCCGATTTGGACAAGTTGCACTTCAACGTCGTGGGCTACGGCTGCACCACCTGTATTGGCAACAGTGGCCCGTTGCCGCCGGTCGTTTCCAAGGAGATCCAGGATAACGGGCTCGTTGTATCGGCGGTGCTATCGGGCAACCGGAACTTCGAAGGGCGCGTTCACCCCGAAGTGCGGGCAAACTACCTCGCAAGCCCGCCACTGGTGGTGGCCTACGCGCTCGCTGGGCGGATCGATATCGACTGGGAGACAGAACCACTGGGAACCGGGCCGGATGGCCAACCGGTGTACCTCAAGGATATCTGGCCCACGCACGAAGAAGTCGCCACAGTGGTTGCGAAATCGCTCAAGGAAGAATCGTTCCGCCAGATCTATGGCTCGGTCTTCGATGGCGATGCAAGTTGGAAAGCCTTGCAGGTTCCCACGGGCAACCTGTATTCGTGGGACGCGGCTTCCACTTACATTGCGAACCCGCCGTACTTCCGCGGCATGACGATCACCCCGCCCGCAGTTCATGAGATCACCGGAGCCCGAGTTCTGGCGCTCCTGGGAGACAGTATTACCACCGATCACATTTCGCCTGCGGGGAACATCAAGAAAGATTCACCGGCCGGGCAGTATCTGCTCGCGCACGGAGTCGAGCAAAAAGACTTCAACCAGTACGGTGCGCGGCGCGGTCACCACGAAGTGATGATGCGTGGCACGTTTGCCAATGTTCGCTTGAAGAACCTTTTGGTGTCGGGTGTCGAAGGTGGGTTCACTCGTCACTTGCCACACGGACCGCAAACCAGCATTTTTGAGGCATCCGCGGCGTATCGCAAGGATGGCGTTCCTCTGATTATCCTCGGCGGAAAAGAGTACGGCTCCGGCTCCTCGCGCGACTGGGCGGCCAAGGGCACCAACTTACTTGGCGTGAAGGCCGTGATTGTGGAGAGTTACGAACGCATCCACCGGAGCAATCTGGTGGGTATGGGTGTGCTGCCGTTGCAATTCCGTGCGGGCGAAAGCGCCATCAGTCTGGGGCTCACCGGGGAAGAAGTCTTCGACATCGCTGGGCTTGTCGACGGGTTGAAGTCGAACTTCGCGGGCGAGGCCAAGGAACTCACCGTGACTGCCAAGCGGAGCGATGGAACCACGGTCGTTTTCAAGGCAATCAGCCGAATCGACACTCCGCAAGAAGTGCTCTATTACTTGAACGGTGGGATTCTCCCGTATGTTCTGCGGCAATTGTTGGCGGCGAAGTAACGGCTGAGAGTATCGGAGTTCTCCCACCACATTGGCCCCGCTGTACCGCGGGGTTCTTCTTTGAGCCGATTGTCATGTCAACGCCTGCCCGCAGCACCGTGGGTTACGTACTGGCGGTCCTGGCCGTAATGCTCGTGGCCACCGGGCTCCGCGTGTACCGTCTTGGGGCCGAGTGCTTCGATTGCGACGAACTCTATGCGGTTCGGATTCAGGGAGTGAACCCGAAAGCGGTCGCAGCCGTGATGGCACGCGATGGTTTTCACACCAACCACCCGCCACTGATGAGCGTCCCGTTCCTGGTCTGGAATGCGCTGTTTGGTACTTCGGAGTTTGCGGTTCGAGCTCTGCCGTTGCTTTCCGGGCTTGTGGCAGTGGCGGGTCTGGTTGCAGTTGGTGCGGTGTTGGGTCGGCGCTGGGCCGGAGTATTCGCTGCGGCATTACTGGCCATCAACCCGCTGCACATTACGTACTCGACCGAAGCCCGCCAGTATGCCTTGCTCGTCGCGTTGCTGGTGGTGGCGCAGTTGCTCTTGATACTGTCGCTTCGCAACGGTGCGCGTTCGCTGGTGCTGGCGTATTACCTGATCGCAGCATGGGCCGCGCTCACGCATTACTTCGCGGTCCCGGTGTTGTTGGCTCACGGGGCAGTGGCCCTTGCCATCCTTTGGAAGTCGCGTCCGCTGCATACCTCTGCTGCCCGGCTGTTGTTGGCCGTCGTGCTGGCTGGCCTACCCTACTTGGCGTGGTTACCTGTGATGCGCTTTCAGTCGAACGGGAAGTGGGATCACCTCACTCCACTGACGCCGGGTTCACTGGGGGAATCGTTGGCCGATCTGCTCGGGCTGGGTGGTTGGGGCGTGGGGCTGGGGTTTGGGCTGTCATTGATTGTGCTGCTACTGATGGCCCTGGGTGTGGCGGCTTCGTGGCGATTGCCGTTCCCCGTGACGAACGTAGCGCAGCGATTGCTTCCGCAATGGCTCGGCTGGCTGATCCTGGCGCTGGGGTTCGTGCTGGCAATCGGATGGATCGTTGCATTTCCACGCAGCATCGAACCGGTCGCCCGGGAGACGCTAAGCGGCTATGGTTACGATCCGGAGGCGGTGAGCGCAGAGGTAAGGCTACTTCAGCAGACCGGCTTGCTCGGTGCGGGGTGTGTGGTGCTTGCGGGGTTGTTGCTGCTCCGGTGGGGACGATGGGAAACGAAGCAAATCCTGGACAGCCCAACTGGCGAAACGAGTATCTCCGTCGGTGTACTGCTCACAATCTTCTTGACGGTTCCGGTGATCGTGATCGCACTTGGTGGCCTGACGGGTGTTCGCTTTCACCAGACCCGCAACCTGCTGGTTCTGCTCCCCACGCTCGATCTGGCTGTGGGTTTTGGACTGGCCTGGCTCACTCGTAGTTGGCCGGGTTGCTTAGGAGTGGCAGCAATCCTGGTTGGGGCGACGGTGGCCGTGGGGCAGTATCAGGTGATCGGCCGCGTCGTGGGGGTTCCGGGTATCCCGTTAGGAATGGAAACGCTCGACTGGCATGGTGTGCAAACCTGGTTGACCAAGCACCCACCGCAGGATCGAGTTGTGCTTCTTGTGAACCGCCCGGCAACTGATCCGGCGCTGTACTATCTTGCAAACTATCAACCCCAACGTTCCCCGGATGTAACGTTCCCGCAGAAGCTTCCCCCGCGGGTGATCTTCGTTCATCTCGTCGGCAACCCACACAGTGAATCGTTGCGCGATGCGCTGGGGCAGTGGCGGTCGCCTCAGAAGTTGCTTGCAAGTGGTAATGGCTGGGAAATCTATGGTGCTCCCGAACCGTGACGCACTTTTGTAGCCCGCTTCAGTCGATTGCGATTTCGTCTTCAAAGCGGAAGATCGCGCATGTCTTTCGAGCGCTATTGTCGGGGTCGATGGTCATGGCACCGAAGTAGATGGCCCGCTTGCTCCCGTTTGGCGTTAATGTGGTCACGACAGCCGGAGCGGCGAGTACACCGTTGCCGTCTTTGCCATCCCAGAGGAACCCCGGAAGTGGCTTTTGCCAGATCGGTTTGCCGGTGTGCGGGTTCAGGCAGACGGCGTTCCCCTCGCGGCTGACGGCATACACGGCCACAGGCATTCCGCCGGCTGTCGCTACTGCGGGCGCGCTGGTGATGGCTCCGCCAATGCCGGTACTCCAGCGTAACTTGCCAGTCTTGCGATCGATCGCATTGACCGACCCATTCCGCGAGCAAGCATAGATACTAAAGGCATCACCCACCAACCCGGTGTGCACTGAGCGAGTCAGTTCGTGTCGCCACACTTCCTGGCCCGTCTCGGCATCCAGGCAGACCACCGCGCCGCCGGGTTGATCCAGTTGCTCTTTGGGGCTTCCTTCTTCGCTGTAGTTGAAGGTATCGGTCACCATGTTCCCGGTGCCGATCCCGTAGTACACATGCTTGCCAATCACAATCGGTGCCCCAAAGGCCCGTTGCTTGAGATCCGTACGCCACACTTCTTGGCCCGTCTCGGCATCGATGCAAGCCGCCACAAATGAGTAAAGACCGCTGCCAATAAAGACCCGGTTGCCACGCACTGCGGGTGCGGCGTCGATGTGAATCCCTTTCTCTTTGCCCCCTTCGTACTGCCACAAGCGGCTTCCTGTTGTGGCATCGACCGCAATCAAGCCATCATCACCCGCGGGGAAGATCACGGCGTTGCCGATTCGTGCCGGCATCCCTTCTGTGTGGCTGTTGGTAGCGTAGGGTTTGTCCCAGCCCGGTTGACCGTCGGCCGCATTCACGCAGAAGAGTCGGCAACCTTTGTCTTCGTGCAACCCTTCACCGCAATACACTCGGCCATCCGCGACCAACGGTGTGCAGAACGCCGGGATCATCCCTTCGTCGTCGCCGAAGCGCCACTCCACAGCACCGGTTTCGCGGTTGAGGCAGATCAATTGCCCTTCGGCGCGGGCACGGGTGTACTGTGCTCCAAAGTACAAGCGATCGCCGACCACGGTGATTCCCGACATCACCTGCGTGGCACGCGGAATTGCAAACACCTTCACATCCACCAACCGTGGGCCAACAGATTCGGCATCGCCTGTTTCCGTCCCACCACTCACGATTGCCTGGGGACCAGAAGCCGGGCTCACCACCGCGACGAGCCCACAGAGTAGAAGAGTGGCCAGGCCGACAGATTCCCCCGAGAGGCTCAGGCGGCGTTCCGGTGCCGCTCCTTCCGCTGAATGATCGATCGGTGCCGTCACCATACGATACCCGGCATAGGCAGTTGCAACGACCAAGGCGAAGCCGATGAAGGTGAACTCGCGCATCGGCAGTTCCAGATTGGTCTGCCAGGTGGCGAACACCGCCGTGAGAGCCACACAGAGCAGAACGAACGCGGACAGCCCAATGAGGGTCAAGAGTTCCGTTCGGCGTGGCGGTTCGGTGATGTGGGGTTCAGTGCTCGCCATCCGGCGGTAACGGCGACCGGCCCACGATAGCCCCACGGCCGAGATGATCATGAGATACAACGTGAACGCCTGCGGACCGAACCACCACCCACGCGGCAGTAGCGCCGGCCAATAGGTGTTCACCAACCAGTAAAGGAGTGCCAGAGTACTGTTGATGCTGGCGATCACCAGGAACGCACGCCAGCGCTTCATGCCCACGGCCATCCGGGCAAACACCCCCGGGAATAGTGCGGCCACGATTGCAAGTGGCCCCACCAGCACGAATGACGGAATCACCCCGAAGAGTGCAACGCCCGAGTAGCCGGGGCCACTGCATTGTGGGTGCGGCCGCGGTTTGGGTTGCTTCTTCTCGGCCTTCTCGGCGACTGGGCCGTATCCGGGCTCTTCCTTCTCGTTCGGCTCAGGCGGTTTGGCCTTTTTGCTCAGGCCATCCTCGATCACCTGAATGAGTTCGGCGCTGGTGCCCTTGAATGTCCGGCGCAGGTAAGGTTCTCCATTCTGGAAGCCCCAGCGCAAGGTTTTATCGGTGTCATCGATGGTACCTTGCAACGAGAACCAGGTCCCTTCCACGAACGCCATGGCGTTGTACTTCTTGCCACGTTTGCTCACGAACAGGACCACCGGGCGTGTGGTGTCAAGCCGCTCGTTGATGGCCTTGGTATCGTTCTTCTTCTTGGCCTCGGCGTTACCGCTCATGTTCACGGCGATTCGATCGAATGGCGCGTCTCCCTTCAGTTTCTTGCTGAGTTGGAACACGGCCAGAGGCTTCTCGGTATCGAGCTTCTCGAGCTTGGCCACGAAGATGAAGTCTTCCGTTTCGAGCACTTCGGCCAGGGGCGTCAGCTTCATGATGACTGCCTCGCTCGTGAGCGAGGTCAGGGCTATGAGTGCGAGCGCGGAAAGGAAGCGCATGGTAGGTTGATCCTGGGTCGCGGCAGCGATAATGCCATCTTAGCGGTTGCACTGTGCAGGTGACACCGCGACGCTTCAACAGATTCGCTTCGCGGTATCAGGTACGCCGGAATTGCTTGTCCAGTTCATGCCGGCTGAACAGCAACGATGTCGGTCGGCCGTGGGGGCAGTGGTGGGAATCCTCGGCGAGTTGCCGGAGGTGAAGCAAGTGCGCAATCTCTTCGGGAGTGAGGCGATCACCGGCCTTCACAGCGGCCTTGCACGCCATGGTGGCAATCAGGTTGTGAAGCATCGCCTCGCGTGTCGGTGGTCGCTCCTTGGTGAGCAGATAATCGATAATGCCCTGGAAGATCTCGTGGGGCGACTTGCGGCCCAAGAGAGTGGGATAGCTAGAAAGGAGAACCGTGTTACCACCGAAGTCGGAAACTTCGAGCCCGAGTTCTTGAAGCGCTTCCGCCGCTTCGAGCACCAGTGCGGCTTGCTCTGCGGGCAACTCGATCGGCTCCGGAATCAACAGTCGCTGCACTTCCAACTTCCCTTCGCGGATGCGCCGCCGAAGTTGCTCGAAGAGAATCCGTTCGTGTAAGGCGTGCTGATCGATGACCAGCATGCCTTCTGCCGTTTCGAGCACGATGTATGAGTCCTGAATTTGGAGTGCAGTCCCAGATAGCACAGCCGATGGCAGTTCCAGCGGAGGCATGGGAAGCGGCGCATCGGGCGGCACTGCAACTTCATCGGTCGATTCCGTGCGAGCCGCAATTGGTTCCGTAGTGCGGCCCTGGGTGGAAGTCGCGTGAACGAGCGTCCTACCGCTACTGGCAGGTGTTGGGAATGGGGCTTCCCACGGCGCGACGGTACGGCTGGCTAACTCCTGCCGCGGTGAGCCTGGAAGGTAATCGGGCAGCATCCGTGGGCCGATATCCGCCTCGGTCGTGGGTCGGCGGAAAAGCCCTGGATCGACGGGTTCGTGGGCGAGCCGTTCGGGCTCCTGCCCCAGTGGGGCCGTGAGGTGCGGAATCAGGTTCTCACGGAGCAATCGATTCTTGACCGCACTGCGCACCAGCGAGTACACCAGCGAGTTTTCCAGGAAACGCACCTCGGCCTTGGTGGGGTGAACGTTCACATCGACTTGATCGGGCGGGATGGTCAAATACAGAAACCCGACCGCGTAGCGCCCCGTCATGAGCAGCCCGCGGTAGGCTTCCTGAAAAGCGTGGGCCAGGCTGCGATCCCGGAACCAGCGGCCATTCACGAACAGATACTGGAGCTTGGCGTTCCCGCGTTCGCATTTGGGATCGGCGATGAGCCCCGTTAATCGCAGTGGGCCGGGACCGGAATCGACTTCGTAAAGTGCATCACGCACCTCGCCACCAAAGAACAGTCCGATGCGATCGACGAGGTTGGCGGACGCGGGGATCTCGTACACGAGCTTGCCATTGTGTCGCAGCATGAGATGGAGCGCCGGGTTGGCCAGCGCCAGCCGGGTAACGATTTCGCAAACATGACCGAGTTCGGTCGCCATACTTTTGAGGAACTTCTTCCGCACGGGCACATTGAAGAAGAGATGCCGCACTTCGATTCGCGTTCCGGGTGCGCCGTTCCAGGCTTTCAACGGTGCGAGTGCGCCACCATCGCAATACAATTCCGAGCCGCTGCTGCGATCGTGCGTGCGTGATTGCAGCGTGACTTTCCCAATGCCGCCGATCGATGCGAGTGCTTCGCCGCGAAAGCCCATGGTGCCAATGGCGAAGAGATCATCGGCGTTATGAAGTTTGCTGGTTGCGTGTGAGGCAAAAGCCAGCGGCAGATCATCGGCCACAATTCCGTGGCCATCATCAACCACGCGGATCAACTCGGTGCCCCCCGCTTCCAGATCGATATCGATGCGTGTGCTCCCGGCATCGACGGAGTTTTCCAGTAACTCTTTGACCACGGAAGCGGGGCGCTCGATCACCTCGCCCGCAGCGATTTTGGTGATGACATCCGGAGGAAGTTGGTGGATTCGTCGCATGGGGTAAGTATCGCCATCCATCGGTGCGAACGGAAGGCCGGTTGCAGTGGTGTGAAGTGTCACTGTGTCCAAGGATATCGAAGTGCTACGTTCCCGGAGTGCTGTCTTTCTTCCAGTCCTGGAGCTTGCGGTACAACGTCCGCTCACTGATGTTGAGCATCTTGGCCGCTTCCTCGCGGTTTCCGTTGGCGAGTGCCAGGGCTTTCTCGATGTAGTAGCGCTCGACATCATCGAGAGGCCGGCCGACCAGATTGTCGGCACCCGAGTTGGTGCTCGACTCGCTGCTGTGGGGCAGAATGCCCGAATCCTCGGGGAGGTCTTCCGGCGTGAGCTTGCCATCCAGATCGAGCAGCACCATGCGCTCCAACAAGTTGCGAAACTCGCGGACATTGCCCGGCCAGTCGTAGGACCGAAACGATTCGCGGGTCAGTCGAGGATCGATCACCACCGCTTTGTGGTACTTCGTCGCCAACTCCTTGAGAAAGTGATCGGCCAGGAGTGGCAAGTCTTCGATGCGCTCGCGCAGCGCGGGGAGCCGAATGACACCGACTTTCAGACGATGGAGCAGATCGACACGGAACTTCCCGTCTTTCACAGCGGATTCGAGGTCGCGATTGGTGGCTGCGATTACCCGCACATCCACCTTCACCGGGGTGTTGGCTCCAATGCGAACGACTTCGCCATTTTCCAGGACACGAAGCAACTTGGCCTGGAGTGACTGCGGCATGTCACCGATCTCGTCGAGGAACAGCGTGCCACCGTGTGCGTACTCGAAGCGCCCTTTCCGTTGCCCCTTGGCTCCGGTGTACGCGCCATCCTCGTGACCGAACATCTCGTCGTCGAGCAGGTTCTCGTTGAGTGCCGCACAGTTCATGGCCACGAAGGGTTTGTTCTTGCGGGAACTGTTGGCATGGAGTGCATGGGCAGCCAATTCCTTACCGGTGCCGTTCTCGCCGAGGATCAGAACCGAGGCCGTGGTCGGCGCATACGCCTTGAGCAGTTGCAACACCCGCTGCATCTTGGTGCTGTTACCCACAACGCCCTCGAAGCCGAACTTCTCGTCCAGTTGCCGCCGGAGATCGCGAACGGTCTGCACACGTTCCGCCGACTTATCGACCACGGCCCGAAGTTCAGCCAGATCGAATGGCTTTTGCAGATAATGCGAAGCCCCGAGTTTCATCGCCTCGACCGCCGTTTTCACATCGCCGAAACCCGTGATGACAACGACTTCGGCATCTGGTTGTACGGTCCGAGATTTCTCGACTACGGCCATGCCACCGAGATCGGCCATTCGCAAATCGGTGAGGACCAGATCGAAGGTGGCCTGCTCCAACTTCGCTACGCCGGTTTTACCACTCGTGGCCACGGTGCAACTGTGCCCGCGCCGTTCGAGGCTTTCGGCAATTGTTTCGGCGTACGCCCGATCATCGTCGATCACGAGGATGCGCAGTGGTTCGGGTGGTGCGGACATAGGAACCCTCGAGCAGTAACGGCTCCAGTTAGTTTATCAGGCATTACTCCTACTGACGCCGCCCCGATCCTCGGGTAAGCTGTTCTCTTCCCGCCTTGTGGTGGTTAATCGTCTGTGCAACCTCCTCCCGGAGCAGTGCCATGATGCGTCTCCGTCTGATCACATTGGGCGCGTTCGCGGTCGCGTTATTCACGACTGTCGCCCTGATTGGGCAGGCTGAGCCGAAGACTTCGGGCGGCAAAATGCAAGTTGCCGCGACCAAGTTCCTCGCGTCGCTTGGCCCGGATCAGAAGAAGACCGCCACCTTCACCTTCAACGATCCACACCGGACCGCATGGTTCTTCACACCGCAGCAGCAGAATCGGAAGTCCACGCGCAAAGGAGCTCGACTGGAAGAGATGACCGCCGAGCAGAAGAACACCGCCCTTGGCCTCCTGAAAACTGGTCTCTCGGCGCGAGGCTACGAAACGGCCACCACGATCCTGGCGCTGGAAGGGCTGCTCGCGGAACTTGAAGGATCCAAAGGGGCGATGGTGCGGAATCCCGGCTGGTATTTCGTGAGTGTGTTTGGCGATCCTGCTGCAACCGGTAAGTGGGGCTGGCGCTTCGAAGGGCATCACCTGTCGGTGAACTACACACTCGACAAGGGCGAAGTCATTGCATTCACGCCGTTGTTGATGGCCTCGAACCCTGCGGAGGTGAAGACCGGCGACCGCAAGGGACTCCGGGCTCTTCCCGAGATCGAGGATCAGGCCCGGGCGCTCATCAAGTCGTTCACCCCGGAACAGGACGCGATTGCGCGGCAACCGAGTCCCGAGAAGTACGAACTGCTGGAGATCAAGGAGGGGCAGGCCAAGGCGGATGTGGGCAAGCCCGTCGGGATTCCGGTCGCCAAGATGACCGCAGCCCAGAAGGCGACCCTGGGTAAACTCCTGAACGCCTACACCGATCGCATGCCCGACGACCTTGCGGCAACCGAGCAGAAACGGGCGCAGGCCACCGCTGACGACAAGATGTACTTCGCCTACACCGGTAGCATCGAACCTGGCAAGCCGTACACCTATCGCGTGTTTGCGCCCGAGTTCGTGGTCGAGTTCCTGAACGTGCAGGCGGATTCGGCTCGGAATCCCGCCAACCACATTCACAGCGCCTGGCGTCGCCTCCCCATCGATTTCGGCCTGACCCCGTGATGGTGATGGCCCCCGAGTTCTGTTATTCAGGCAGTAGGGGTAGATTGGGGAAAGTATCCCGTTGGCGTCGTGTTTGCGTCTGGGGCGAGTGTGTTCTATGGTGCCTTAGCGAACGTTCGAGTCAGTTTTTGTGATTCGAACGGGGGCGAGCCCCGGGGCGTCGTACTGTGCCCACACCTTTCTCCCTCGAAAGGCCAACCCCGTCGCGCGGCGGGGGCGCAAAGCCACGGGCCTCCGGAACACACCCCACCAACACGGCCGGAGGTCGCCTGGTTGCCGAAAGG
>JBGTAO010000002.1:0-4979 GCA_041749835.1 Gemmata sp.
GGCCATCACCCGTTCCAAACACAATGCGACCTGATGTTCGGTGGAATGCGGATCGGTCACACCCAGTGCCGACGACCAGTGACTTTCATTGAACAGCGCTGGTAGCATCGATCCCAGCGGGGTGAGTTTGTTGAAGAAGCCCACGCCACCAACACAGATCGTGTGGTAACCGCAGGCCCGAAAGCCACTGACGATGTCGGGACTTTCGAAGACAATAGTGTCCTCGGTGATGGTTTCGCTTCCGGGGAAGCGCAGAGCGAACAGGCGTGGGTGTGGCCCCGGCGTTGCGGGCGTTGGTAAGAACCCCGCGAAGAAGGCCGAGTGAGCGGCAAAGGTGAAGTTGCCAGGGCTGTGGCGGCACTCCCAACCCGTGGGTGGTAGGAATGCGGCGAGTGCCCCGATTCGTCCCGCTTGATGAAGTTGCACTGCCACGTCGTAACGCAAGGTGTCGAGTGTGATGAACAGCACATCGTGGGTTCCCAGCAACTGGCGTGCGTTGATCATCGCGGTCCCGCTGGCGGTGTGTGCTTGGCACTTGTGGTTGCTGCCACTCATTCAATTTGGCGTCGAGCGACGAAAACCTCAACAGTCGTGGTTCGAAATCGCTCACCTGGACGAGGCACATGGCCCTTCGAGATGGGGAGATCCTCGAAGGATTCCACGGGAACAGCAGATGGCACCGTGGGTGGATCGGTTCGCGTCACCGTGCGGCCGGCATGACGCGTGAAGTACCGCTCCTGGAACGATTGTTCCTCTCTCGCGGCTTCCATCTGTGATGCAATTACAGGCGAGGCCAGTTCGATCTGGAAGCCGTGCTGTTCACTGAATGCAGTGAGGAGTTTCTCCCGAAAGGCGCTCCGCGAGGAAAGCGATTCAGACGGCCAGCGCCAGCCCAACTGTTGGCCCAAGAGCGTGACACCGAGGAGCGCGCGGTTCAACCTTCGGAGTTGGTCTGGGCTCGCACTCCAACGCATGAACTCGTGTGCCAAGCGTTCGGGGTCAAGTGATCGCTTGGGATGCAGTTGCTGATACGGTCCCAGATCGGCCATGATTGGGTGTCGCAATTCCCGAAGCATCGCAACAAACCGCGAGAACAGCACGCCATCGACCGCGAGAACGTCGTCGAACGGTTCCGCAGGTGGCAGAATCGCTTTTTGCTGTTCCGTCAGCACTTCGACAAGGCCCTGATCGCTTGCAAAATTGGTGAGTGGTAACTGATCACGTGCGAGGAGGTCCGGGAAGAGAGCATAAGGGCTCGTCGAGAGATCGAGGTAATGCAGTAGCACGCCACCCGGGCGCAACACGCGGCGGAGTTCATCGCGGACGGAACCAAGATCATCAACCGTATCGAGCACGCACAAGGCCAGCACGCCACCAACACTGCCCGATTCGAACGGTAGGCTTGTTGCCGAAGCCACACAGGTTTGAGCAGTGGGAAAGCGTTGCCGAAGCAACTCGAGATAAGGTTCTGAGGGTTCCGTGTGGATCAAACTTGCTGAGATGTGATTTGGGAGCCATTCGCGCAGTTGGCCCGAGCCCGAGCCAATTTCGACAATCGCTTCACCAATCCGGGGTCCAAAGTGAGCAAGTGTCGCCTGGACGATGCGTTGCACAAGGGGAGCCCAACTCCGTCGGACCCGATCGAGGTGCAGCATGGCAGCCGGATCTTGCCAGGGGCGAGGTTGCAAGTTCTGATTGCCGGTGTGTAGTGACATGTCATTCGGCTTTCTTTGACCCGCTCGCGCTGTCGCTCTGCGGATGACACGCCATGGGTTCCACAACTGTTGCTTTCTCATACATATCATATTCGTCATCGGCTTAACCCACGAGCAGCGCATGGTGAACATAACTCCGTCGACTTCGAATATGCCCTTTGCAGGACTGACCACAGCCGAGGCTGAGCAGAGTCGGCTCACGCATGGCCATAACATGCTCACACCACCCGAACGCGATCCGTGGTGGAAGCAGTGGTTGTCCAAGTTCGAAGATCCGGTGATCCGCATTCTGATGATCGCGGCCGCGATCCAGATCGCTGTGGGTGTTTATAAAGGGGAATTCATTGAAGGCCTGGCGATCGTGGTGGCGATTCTGCTCGCCACGACATTGGCGTTCCTGAACGAATTCAAAGCCAACCGCGAATTCGACATCCTCAACAAAGTGAACGACGATACTCCCGTCAAAGTCATTCGCAATGGGCACTTCGATAGCATTCCGCGGCGCGATGTTGTGGTGGGCGACGTGGTACTGATCGAGATCGGTGAAGAGATTCCCTGCGATGGGGAACTCCTGGAAGCGGTCGCGCTGCTGGTCGATGAATCGAAGCTCACGGGGGAATCGATCTCGGTCCCCAAAACAGTTGGCGAACCCACCGACTCGCAACATGGCGATGATCGGGCGTATGCCCCAAACCGTGTGAACCGCGGCACCATGGTCGCTGATGGACATGGCGTCATCCGTGCCACGGCTGTGGGCGATGGCACCGAGATCGGCCAAACAGCGCGAGCAGCGGGTGAACAAGACGAGGAACCTTCTCCACTCAACGAACAACTGGAGAGACTTAGCAAAATCATTGGCATCGTGGGTCTGGTCATCGCAGGCTTGACGTTCCTGGCACTTGTGGGCCGGGGTGCGTACAAGGGCGAACTCGCGATGAGCAACGGCCAGTGGGCCTTTGCCGGTGTCCTCTTTGTGGCCATGATTGTCGCACTCTATCGCGTCTGGCTGAAAATTCTGTGGGAAGGGGCACTGGCTCTGCGACGGCAGCAAGATCTCGATGCGCCCGACTATCTCGATGAAGACACGGCTGGCCGCTGGATGTTGGCCCTGGGTCTCGGAGCCGGGGTGTTCGCGCTGGGCATTGGCGCTGGCTCAGTAATGGGTTGGCTGCCACCAAGCCCGGCCGAGTGGTTGCCCAGTGACGCGGGAACCGTGTTGCTCAACTACTTCATGATTGCCGTAGTGATCATCGTGGTGGCGGTTCCGGAAGGCCTGGCAATGAGTGTCACGCTGAGCCTCGCCTACAGCATGCGCAAGATGACTGCGCAAAACACGCTGGTTCGCCGCATGCATGCCTGCGAGACCATCGGCGCTGCCACTGTGATCTGTTCTGACAAGACGGGCACACTCACACTCAATGAGATGCGTGTCGCGGAGATGAACATTCCTTCCCTGGGTGGGCACGTTAGCAGTTCCGGTGCAACCAGCCAGTTGGTGAACGATGCACTGGCTGTGAACAGCACGGCGCAGCTCGCGCGGGAGAATGGAACCGTTCGCCCGCTGGGCAACCCCACTGAAGGCGCACTCCTGATTTGGCTCGATGAGCACAAGGTGGATTACCTTCCCGCGCGCATGGCGTTCGAAGTGAAGGCTCAGTTGCCGTTCTCCACCGAGCGGAAGTACATGGCCACGGCTGGCAACAACGTTGCAGGTCGCTCATGCTTGCACGTGAAGGGCGCACCTGAAGTGATCCTGGCACGCTCAACTCACCAACTGAGTTCCTCGGGGCCTGTGGAACTGACAGCCGAGGCCCGGGTTGAGATACTTCTGGCTCTGACTCAGTTGCAGCGCCGCGGGATGCGAACGATTGGCCTGGGGTATCGCGAAACTGCCGAGATCCCCGAAGACCTGGCCACGCAAGTTTGCGAACTGCACTGGCTCGGCTTCGTCGGGATCAATGATCCAGTTCGACCTGAAGTGCCGGGTGCCATCACCGCGTGCCGCTCGGCCGGTTTGGATGTCAAGATCGTGACCGGGGACACCTCCGATACCGCACAAGAAATTGGCCGCCAGATTGGCTTGATCGAAGGCTCCGGCGGGCCCGGTCGCATCCTGACGGGAACGGAATTTGCCGCCATGCCCGATTCGGAAGCGCTCCAGGCTGTCGGACCATTGAAGATCCTGGCGCGGGCTCGCCCGATGGATAAGCTCCGGCTCGTCCGCTTACTCCAGGAACGGCGTGAAGTCGTGGCGGTTACCGGTGACGGAACCAACGATGCCCCGGCGTTGAATCACGCCAAGGTTGGCCTGGCGATGGGAAAGACCGGCACCGCTGTCGCCAAGGAAGCGGCCGATATCGTGCTTCTGGACGACTCGTTCGGGAGTATCGTGAACGCGGTTCGCTGGGGTCGCGGACTGTACGAGAACATCCAACGCTTCATTCTCTTCCAACTCACCATCAACTTCGTCGCACTGGGTATCGCGTTTCTGGGTCCGTTTATCGGAGTCAACCTGCCGCTCACCGTGATGCAGATGCTCTGGGTGAATCTGATCATGGATACATTTGCGGCACTGGCCCTGGCAACCGAACCACCGCACGAGGGAGTGCTCCGCCGCTTGCCGCGATCGCCCGAAGCGTTCATCGTAACACCCAGCATGGCGCGGCTCATCTTTGGAATCGGTGCCGTGTTCCTAAGCATTCTGCTGATCTTGCTCTTCACCATGCCCGGAATGGGTGATCCGAGTTCGCCTGATCATCTGCGATCGCTCACGATCTTCTTCTCGATCTTTGTGTTGATGCAATTCTGGAACCTGTTCAATGCACGCTGTCTGGGCACGAACGAATCCGCGTTGCTTGGGCTGTTCCAGAACAAAGCGTTCCTGTTGATAGCCGCCCTGATCTTACTTGGCCAAATCGCCTTGGTTCAATTCGGCGGTGAAGTCTTTCGTACGGTCCCGCTCTCGTGGTTAGACTGGCTATTCATCATCGTGGTGACCTCGCCGGTGTTAGTCATCGGTGAGATCATCCGGTACCGGAAGCGAACTGTAGAGGCCCAAGCCAATACGGTTACTGCATCTGTATCCCACTGACGATTGGCACTCGAGTGGTAACGGTCTTCGTCCAACAAGAGGAATCTGAGCTGCCCATGAATGTTCTCGTGATCGATATCGGCGGAACACATGTGAAGTGCCTGGCGACCGGGCAGGAAGTCCATCGAGCATTCGAATCGGGTCCGAACCTGACACCGGCCCAGATGATTAAA
>JBGTAO010000003.1:0-3558 GCA_041749835.1 Gemmata sp.
ACGCCATGTTGGCCATGTCCGCACTGGTGATCCTGGTGATCGCCAGCATGTCGTTCACGCCAGCGCAACCCGCCCAGGCCTTCGAGACAATCGTCTCCGGCCGCGAGTTCTCGATTGTCTTCCCCGATAAAGGCCGCAGTCGGGCGCTCACGTTGTCCCGTGATGTGACGTATTCAGCTTCCGATGTGCAACCGGAAGGCAGTGGTTACAAGCTGCGGGTGAAAGCCGTTGGAAGGGCCAGCGCCGGCACCATCACCGACGATAAAGGAAGCCACCCCGATCTTTCCAAGGGCGATTCGTTCCGCACGATTGTGGCACAGTGGTCGCGGCAGCCGGGCCGCACCATGAAAGTCGGCGAGATGATGGGGAAGCAGGGCGGCGGCAAACAGGGCGGTGCGAATGGCGGTGGTGGTGCCGTTCCGAATGTTGAAATCAACATGGAGCAAACCGTTCCGGTTGATGTGCAGTTGGCCGTGACCGACGCCGAGATGGAAGAGTTCATCCAGAACCAATTCCTGGTTCACGCGGGGATGGATGCGACCGCCAAACGCATCACCACGGGCGTGGAGGAACCGAACTACGCCTTCGAGGTCGTCACGAGTAGTGGCTCTTCGGTGCAGGGTTGGCCGCACACGACCAAGATTTTCTTTGGTGCCGTCACCGTGGTGGACGGTGTGAGCCTGGGCCGCGTGATGTACATCATTCAGGATCAGATCATCAACGGGCTCGGTGGTACAGTTGCCCTGTTGATTGGCCTGATCATCACGTCGTTCTTTATCCCGAACATGCTTCGCAAGGGGAGTGTCGATCTCTTCATCTCGAAGCCGATCAGTCGGCCGCAACTGCTCATCTACAAGTACATCGGCGGGCTCACGTTCGTGTTCCTCGTGACGCTGTTCACAGTCGGAGGAATCTGGCTGGCCATCGGGATACGCAGTGGTTACTGGGACCCGCACTTCCTGGCCGTGATCCCCATTCTCACCTTCACGTTCGCCATCGTGTACGCCATGTCCACGGTTGTGGCCGTGTTCACCCGCAGTGCGATTGCGGCGATGGTGATTTCGATCGGCTTCATGCTGGGGCTTTACATCGTGGGGCAGGTGAAGTCGGTCTTTGACACCATCCGCTCCCAGGAACGCACCGATCGTATGCCCGAGTGGTCGTTCACGCTGGTCGATTCGCTCAACAACTTCCTGCCACGCTACAAGGATCTGGATAAGCTCACGAGCAAGATGATTGCTGAAGGGACACTCACGCAGGGTGAGTTGCGTTCCATGGGATTGGGGATGATCGAGGTTCCCTCGTGGACCGGCACCTTCGGTGTCTCGTTGATCTTTATCATCCTGATGCTGGCGATCTCAAGCTGGTGGTTTAGCCGCCGGGACTATTGACGAGGCGTTCCCCTTCGAGTTCCCGATACTGCGTGTCGTCGATACGGGTGAAGCGCACCTGATCGCCGACGCGTAGCGGAAAGTAGCCACTGGCGACATCGACCATCACCAGTGGTGTACGACCAATCACATTCCAGCCGCCGGGCCGCGGCAGCGGGTAGATGCCCGTTTGCCGCCCCGTCAGCGCCACACTTCCCGGTTCCACGCGAACCCGCGGGCTCGGCAATCGCGGCACCCCGCATAGTTCGACTGGTAAATAGCCCAAGTACGGGAACCCCGGTACGAAGCCAATCGCGTACACCGTGAACGGGGTGGTGGTGTGCAACCGAATCACCTCATCGGCGGATTGGCCGGTCTGCTCGCAAACACGGGGCAGGTCCAGTTGCATCTCATAGCAGACGGGAATGACGAAGGTGGCCGGCGGTGCCGGTTGCGGGAGACCCATCTGGAGCGGCGTCTGTTCCTGGTCTTGGAGCCAGCGCATCACCTCGGCGGTGTCAATCGTGTTGGCGTCAAAGAAGACACCGAGGCTGGCATAAGCAGGCACCACATCTTCCAGCCAGGGTGGCGAAGCCGTGCGAATTCGAGCCGCAACCAGAACCGCCGTGGCTTCGTCGGGCAGATAGGCCAGCACAGCCTGGTCGCCGAGTGGGTGCAAGATCATACGCTTGATATACGGCTTGCGAAAAAAGGGTGTCGCGCGGCTGAAATCGATTTCCCCCAGAGGCGTCTGTTCTACCAATGGGACCGGAGCAGCTAGCCGAACTGGTTGACCGCTACGGGGCGGCTCTGGTGCTGTACGCCCGGCAATGGTGCGACTGCGCCGAGGATGTCGTGCAGACGGCGCTCCTGAAGCTGGTTCGTCAACAGACACCGCCCGGCAACCTGATCCCGTGGATCTACCGCGTGGTTCGCAATGGTGCCATCGACGCCAGCCGGGCGGCCCGCCGTCGCCACAAGTACGAAGCCGCTGCGGCCGAGCGTGCCCCACAATGGTTCTCGCCCTCCTACGACCCCAGCGGGCTCGACGCTCGCGCGGCGGCGCTGACCTTGGCCGAACTTCCCGTGGAAACCCGGGAGATCATCGTGATGCATCTGTGGGGTGGGCTCACGTTCGAGCAAATTGCCCAGACCGTCGAAAGCTCGGCTGCAACATGCTATCGACGCTATGCCGCCGGACTCGTTATCTTGCGCCAAAAACTCGGGGCTACAAACCCCACGTAACACGAAAT
This sequence comes from Gemmata sp., assembly GCA_041749835.1. Taxonomy (GTDB): domain Bacteria; phylum Planctomycetota; class Planctomycetia; order Gemmatales; family Gemmataceae; genus Gemmata. Next base: position 2,624 of record JBGTAO010000003.1, read on the forward strand.
GAGTAAACCCACGAACAACGCCGAACCGCTGCCACCCGATCCGTTCGCGGTGGTGCTCTCCAGGCTGGAGCCGGCCCCGCACGGCTTCGATCGCGATGCGCTCATGTTCTCGGCGGGCCGCGAATCGAAAGCCCGGGCGCTCCTCTTCTGGAAATGGTGCACCGCCGCCGCTCTGGCAGTGGCAGTCGTGTTCGCCACGCTCTACTTCACCCGCCCCACCTAGACCGAGATCATCGAACGCACCGTCCCCGTTCCGGTTAGCGGTTCCCGCAAGTGAGCTGTCGGCCGCACTTCACAGCTTTTCTGGTAAGATTCCCCGCCCAATTCCGAATACCCCCACGACCGACCCCCGTTCCGCACCTGCTCCCAGGAGTCACGGTATGCCTCGCCTTGTCCTCGTACTGAATGTCCTGGGTTTGTTGCTTGCTGTGGTCACGACTCCATCCGCCGCTCAGCCGCCGGTGAAAACCGAGGCTCAGCCTGCCGAACCAGCGGCTACGGCGAATCCACAGATCATCACGCTGAATGTTTCGCTTACCACGGCTCCAGTACCCGCGCTGAAGTACGAGTTGCTGGTGCCGCGCTCGACCCGCATTCCTGGGAATGCTGCGGTCGATTACCTGCGAGCCGTCACGCTCCTACCGCGCTGGCCACGCGACATGAAGGAAGCCCAGAAGCAGGAAGACAACCTGACCCGTTGGATGGCCGCACCCCTCGATGCGTTTCCGGAAGTGGAAGTTGAGGAGTTCCTCATGCCGTACCGCTTCGGGTTCGCTGTTCTCGATTTGGCTTCCCGTCGGGCTCGCTGCGACTGGCAGTTCGAGGAGTTGCTGAACGAAGACTTCCTCACGGCAGTGATGGAAGAGAGCCAGAAGTACCGCGAACTGGTACGCTACAACTCCCTTCGCCTCCGGTTGCACCTCGCCCGCAACGAC
>JBGTAO010000004.1:0-4403 GCA_041749835.1 Gemmata sp.
CGCCAACAAATCTTCACCATCGATACCGCACTCGATCCCGAGGTGCCGACGCTGACGGCCCTTTTGGAAAAGCCCGATCCAATCTCTGCCGTGCGCGAACTGATCGATCCACGGTTTGCACCCGAACCCCTGGCGGATCACACCTATTTCGCTCCCATCGATCGCCAGGAAATCTGGGCGGCGGGCGTCACGTACAAGCGCAGCAAAGTGGCACGTGAAGAGGAATCGGAAGGTGCGGCGCAGTTCTACGACAAAGTCTACTCGGCACCGCGGCCCGAACTATTCATGAAGGCCACACCCCAGCGAGTGGTACACCCCGGCCAACCCGTTCGCGTTCGCGCCGATGCGAAGTGGAGTGTGCCCGAGCCAGAACTGGCACTGGTTGTGAGTGCTGCCGGAAAAATTGTCGGCTACACCATCGGTAACGACATGAGTTCGCGCGACATCGAAGGCGAAAACCCGTTGTACTTACCGCAAGCCAAGATCTACAAGCAATCATGCGCCATCGGTCCGCTGATTACACCGGTCGCAGTGATGCCACCGCTGGCCGAAGTCGAGATCCGGCTCGTGATCCACCGGGAGAAGCATGTGGTGTTCGAAGGCACGACGACGATCTCCCAGATGGCCCGCACCACCGAAAGCCTCGTCGACTGGCTGTTCCGCGAGAACGAGTTCCCCGATGGTGTGATCCTGCTCACCGGAACGGGTATTGTGCCACCCGATGAATTCACGCTGAAGCCGGGCGACGACGTCAGTATCAGCATTTCGGGCATCGGAACTCTGCGCAATCCCGTGGTCTGAGGTTCTCGGCATGGAACGAGTGACGTAGAATAGCAGCTATGTCGACATCGTTACCAGTTCTGAACCCGGTCGCTGATGCCTCGGGTGCCGCAAAACCGCTCCCAGGCATCCTTACGGTGCCAACCCCGAATCTGCGTGCCTGGCTCGCCGAGCGTCGCCAGCCCCCGATGCGCGTGAGCCAGATTCGCCGGCAGATCCTGGCGAATCGTGCGACTACATTCGAGGACATGACCGATCTCCCGAAGGAACTGCGAGCCGAACTCGCCGCTTCCTTTGTCGTCTTCTCCACACGGGCGGAACGCCATCTCTTCGCCCCGTCCGACGATACCCACAAACTGGTTTTGCGCCTGCACGACGACCGCATGATCGAGTGCGTTCTGATCCAGGATGCTGGCCGGGCAACGGCTTGTGTCAGTACGCAAGTCGGTTGTGGCATGGGTTGCGTCTTCTGTGCCAGTGGGCTCAACGGAGTTGAGCGGAACCTTTCTGCCGCGGAAATAGTCGAACAGTTAGTCCGTTTAAGAAACCTGACGGACCCGACGACCACCAACCCGGATCGTTCGAAACGACTGACGCACGTGGTTGTGATGGGTATGGGGGAGCCGCTGGCCAACTTGGAAGAACTCCTTGAGGCACTGGCGACGGCCGGGGACAAGAACGGGTTATGTATTGGTCAACGGCACGTCACCATTTCTACGGTGGGGCTGCCGGCCAAGATCCGCCAGCTCGCCGATGTGGGTAAGCAGTATCACTTGGCCGTTTCGCTGCACGCACCCAATGACGCCCTGCGAACCCAGATCGTGCCGACCAACGACAAGACCGGTGTGACGGCTATCCTCAATGCGGCCGACGATTTCTACAAACAGACCGGTCGGCAGGTCACTTACGAGTATGTCGTGCTGGGTGGCTTGAACGACGGACCCACGCAGGCCAAGCAACTGGCGCTGCTACTCGCAGGACGTAAGGCGCACGTGAACCTGATTCCGTGGAACGACGTAGAAGGGCTGCCTTACCGGCGACCAGCCGACGAAGCACTACAAGGGTTAATCGAGACACTCCGACGAGCGGGTGTCAGTGTCAAGGTTCGCAAACGCAAGGGGTCCGAAATCGACGCGGCCTGTGGCCAACTCCGCCGAACGGTCCAAGCCGAAACCGGGGCTGCAACTCCGGTGGCAGCGCCCGCTAGCGACAGGAGTTGATGCGGTCACCGGATCGTCAGTTCCGGGGATTCCTGCTGAGGTTGTTCATCCAGTCTCCTGACTTCTGAGCGGTGCCAAGACCGAAATGCCAATCGGCCAAACCAGTGCCCTGATGGCTCTGCGCGACCCGGATATCCGGCTAATGCTCCGGGTGCGGGACGACGATACGGTTGCATTTACCGAATTGATCGAGCGATTCCAGCATCGGCTCGTGGCCGTCATGCATCATCTCGTGGGCCATGCCGACGAAGCCGAAGATCTGGCTCAGGAAGTTTTCTTGCGTGTGTACCGCATCCGAAAGAAGTACACTCCCAAAGCGAAGTTCTCGACCTGGCTCTTCACGATCGCCAACAATCTGGCGCTGAACGCGCTGCGCGACCGGCGGCGTCGGCAGGTGATGCCACTCGAGACCAATGAATCGGGGCAGTTCGGGCCGCTCTCGACCGGCGCGATGACCTCGACCCGCGACCAACCTCCCACGCACAACATTCAGCAACAGGAACTGGCGGAAGTGATTCGGCTAGCGCTCGACGGGCTGAATGAACGGCAACGCATGGCGATCGTGCTGAACAAGTTCGAGGATATGAACTACACCGACATCGCAGATGTCATGGGGCTGACGGCCAAAGCAGTAAAATCGCTATTAAGTCGCGCACGAGCGAAGCTTCGAGAGGCACTTCAGGGTTATATCTACATGGACGCCGAGCCACCGCCCCAGATGAACGAGAGTGCCGACAACTGAATCCCACAGTGTCGCTCGCCGAGAGTTTGAGATCAATATGGCCGACGATCGACCTTCCACCGATCCCGCACCGCCCGTCGATCCGTTCGATGTGGAACTGGTCGCGTATCTCGATGGCGAGTTGGAGCCGGAAGCGGCTCGTCAGGTCGAAGTGCGGCTCGCTTCCGATCCGGCCGCACGTACCCGGGCGAATGAGCTGAAGAAGACGTTCGCCTTACTCGATTATCTTCCCAAACCCGAACCCTCGCTAACATTTACGTCGCGTACTCTCGAAAAGATCCCGGCGATTGCCCCGCCTCGGGCCGCCTCTCCCGCGACTGTTGCCGAGTTGACTCCGCATCCGCTTGATCTCACGCAACCAGCAACACCCTTCACGAAGGCCGCGCGAACACCATCCTGGCCAACGCCATCACCGATCCGTTCGCTGGCCTGGGTGGCGGTCCTGCTACTGGCTTTCGGCGCGGTGGGGTACTTGGGGGCCTCGCTGCTGCGCGCACCCAATCGTGCCCCAATTCCATCTGAGAATGCACCGGACGAACTGACCCTGGCCGATCATCGCCTGGTGGAGAACCTGCCATTCTATGGCGCGGTGGACGACTTCGAGTTCGTGGAGAAACTGGCGGAACCCGAACTCTTCGGGGACGATCCGGTGGTGTCGTTCGATCGGCGGATCAAGCTTCCCAAGCTGGAACCCGAGAAGCCGACCAATCAGGCGTTCGCGGAGTTGGCGCAGAAGTTCATGGCATTGCCGCTGGTCCGGCAGCAGGCGATTCGGGAACTCGATCAGCAGCTGTATGCCATCGACCTGCCGGCCCGCGATCGCATGGTTCGAGTGATCGAGGCCTATGTAGCCTGGCTCGAACGGTTACCCGAAGCCGAGCGCAAGGGGGTACTGGCACAAGCCACCCCGGGCTTACGGCTAGGCGTGATCCGTGATCTGCGGGAACGGCAATGGCTGGGTGCGCTGCCGCCTTCGCAGTTGGCGAAATTGAGTGGCTTGAGCCCGGCGGAACGCAGCGACTTGATCCAGCAATGGAAAGAGGAGGAAGACAAACGGTTGGACTTGTGGGCGGTGGTTCGAAAGCATGCGGAGTCCTTGAACGCGAACCGGCAACCCTGGCCATTCGATACCCCAACCGGGCGAAAGGAAGTCGCGGAGCACATCCAGGCCGCGTACAAGATCGATGACCCCAAGCGTTCCCGCTTTTCGAACTATGATTTGGATCGCTACAAGGATGCACTCGCCAGCGCCGAGAAGGACAACGAGTGGGCCTGGTACGGCAAAGCGGTCTACGAACTGGCTCGCAAGTATGAGTCGCTGCCCGAACCCGCCGACGGAAAGCCGATCACCAGTATTGGCGAGCTTCCGACACCACTGGTGCGCCATTTTGACAAGGGCCGTGGTCGGCAGGCTGTCGCACCTCACATCGGAAAGTGGCCGGACTTTGCTCTTGCTGCGCACAGTTACGCCAGTGCCGAGCGTGGCGATCGCAACGCCCTCGCCGCTTTGGGTCCAGCACGCATCGCGAACTATCAAGAGCCCATTCGCCAGCTCTGGGAGAAGGAACTCGCACGTAAACTGACCCCCACGGAACGGTCCAATCTGGAGAAGCTGGAAAGTCGGTGGCCCGATCATCCCCGCGAATTGTTGCGGTTGGCGC
>JBGTAO010000005.1:0-4266 GCA_041749835.1 Gemmata sp.
GCGAAGTAACTCGTCCGGTCGGCTCGACACCCGGTTGCGCAGGGGCGGAGCGCGTCGCTCTGCCCTGCCCCGGCTTCCCCCAAAAGACTTCCCCGCGGGTGACCCATGGCCGATGAACCCTCGATTCAGTCCACCGTGGAACGGACGTTACTGCCCAGCGAAGCGACTGAGCACCAGGAGCGTCTCAAAAAGCAGATTCGCGTGGTCGTCGTGACTCCGGAACGGGCGGTTCTGGATACCACCGCCGAAATGGTGATCGTTCCGCTTTACGATGGTGAATTGGGCGTGCTCCCCGGGCGGGCTCCGCTCATTGGCCGGTTAGGCGCTGGCGAACTGCGGATGAAGAACCCCGGGAGCGTGCAACGCCTCTTCGTCGAAGCGGGCTTCGTCCAAGTGCGTTCCAATGTCGTAACGGTGCTAACTGCAGCTTCCCGACCCGCGAATGAGATCACCTCAGACCTGGCGAGCCAGGCCGCAGCCGAGGCAGAAGCGATGCCAGCCAGCAACACGGTCGAACGTGCCAATAAGACCAAGGCGCGCGACCGTGCCCAGGGCATGAAGAAAGTTGCAACCAAGAACAGTAACGCCTGATTGCAATCTCGGAACCGGGAACGTGTGCGCGGGGCCGAAAGGCCCCGTTTGGTTTTTCGGGTACGCTTGCGCTGCGATTCCCAGCGAATCTGCGAGATCTGTTACGGTTCGGATTACACTTCCGCCGATTACGCTAGAATACGCGGATTCGCCGCGCCGGAGCCGCACGATATGCCGAAGCCGCCTGTCCTGGTCCTGTTCAATAAGCCGGTGCTGCCGCCCGATCACCCCGAGGCAGGCAGCGAATACGACATTCTGGACACGGTCGCGGATACGGCCAAAATCCTGGCCGCGGCTGGCTTCGCTGTGATCTCGTTGGGCATCGATCACGATCCGCAACCGCTCCTGGACGAATTGCGACACCGTCCACCCCTGGCCGTTTTTAATTTGTACGAGGGCATCGCCACCCAGCCCGGGACGGAAGTGTCTGTGGCAGCGCTGCTGGAATGGCTCAAGATTCCCTTCACCGGTTGCCCCTCCACAGCCATGGTGTTCGGCCGCGACAAGATCCGCGCCAAGCACCTGCTCGCCGCGGCAAATCTTCCCACGGCTGCGTATGCCGTGATCGATTCCCGCCCTGCTCCAGAGTGGCATGGCGGCTGGCCGGCCATTGTGAAACCCGCGCTGCAGGATGCCAGCGTCGGCATCGATCAAGAGAGCGTGGTGACCAATGCCAAGGAACTGCAGAGCCGGGTTTCCTATGTGCTGAAACAATACGGGCCGCCAGTGCTGATCGAGCGGTTCATCGTGGGCCGCGAGTTTCTCGTTCACGTCATTGAAGCCGGCAACGACAACGGCCTCACTGTTCTTCCCGCTTCCGAGATCGCCTTCAGCAAAAATAGCAAACACTGGCCGGTTTACACCTTCACTGCCAAGTGGGACGAAACAAGCGACGAATACGAGGCCGCTCAGGTGATTGCGCCTGTTGTTCTTCCACCGGAGTTGTTCCGGCGTGTCGAAGAGCTGGCTCGACAGATCTTCCGGTTACTGCAGTGCCGCGATTACGCTCGACTCGACATGCGACTCGATGAAGCGGATCAATTCCACATCCTGGAAGTGAACCCGAACCCATACCTCAACAGCCTGGCGCTCGTGCGGGGTCTCGAAGCAGTGGGCAAAACCCATGAGTGGTTTGTGGTGAACATCACGCTGGATGCCATCCGGCGTGGGGGGCAGGAACTGGCTCCCGGTACCATCAAAATCCCAGTGAGTGTGACTTCCGGAAGCTAACCACATTCCGACGCGCCTGGTCGCGTCGTCCCCCGTAGTGTGAACACTTTCCATGGCAACGATTCCGCTCCCATTGGCAAATGGTACGACCGCGACATTTGAATGCATCTTCGGCCGGGGTTGTGATGGCATCTGCTGTAAAAACGGCCGGCCCAGTGTCGATCCCGAAGAGCAGGCCCGCATCGCCAACGTGATGCCCCGCGTCTTACCGTTGTTGCGCCCCAGCGCTCGCAAGCTCGTGGAAGCCAGCGGAATCCTGAGCAAGCGCACCAAACTGGGTCACCCCATGCTTCGCGTGGTGGATGGCTGGTGCGTGCTGTTCAACGGTGGCTGTGTGCTCCACAAGATCGGAGCGGAAGACGGCGAAGCGTATCAATACAAACCGACACAGTGCTCGCTCTTTCCACTCGAACACGATTCCGAGAATCATGAGTGGTATGTCCGGCAGTGGGGCTATAACGGCGAACAATGGGATCTGTTTTGCCTGAACCCGCAGCAGTCCCAGAAGAAAGCCACAGAATCGCTTGCCGAAGAGATGCTGTTGGCTCAACGCCTGGAAACCGATACAAACCCTTCCTAGATCGCTCGCGGTCCTGGGTTGGCAACTGTGGGAGCGGCGGTAATTGGCTTCGTCGAGGTCCGTTGGAAGAGTTTGTCGGAAAGACGATCGCCACCAGCCGCGTAATTGCTGTAGCCTCTCCGGACTGGACTCTGCTGAGCTGGCGTGGTTAAAATGAAGCCGAGCCCCCTTGACAGGACGGGCTCGAACCAGAATGATTTTTGATATTTGTGTGCGTTTCCGCTCGCCGCCGGTCGATCGTTGGCCTCGGCAGGCTCCTTGAAGAATACCCCTATATCCTGGGGTGAGGTGCTGTCATGTCGTCCCAACCTGCCCGCCGTCGCCGGCTCGAGGTCGAGGACTTTGGGGACATCGCGGTTGTCAACTTCGTTGACAAGAAGATCCTCGATGAACAGAACATCCAGATGATTGGTGATGATCTGTTTCGCCTGGTGGACGAACTGGGTCGCCGCAAGGTGTTGTTGAACTTTTCGAATGTCGAGTTCATGTCCAGCGCCGCTCTGGGCAAACTCATCACGCTGCATCGCAAGCTCCAGGCCGTTCAGGGCAAGCTGGTACTTTGCAACATTGCCAAGGATATCCTGGACGTGTTCAAGATTACCAAGCTCGACCGCATCTTGTCCATTACCCCCGACGAGCAAAGCGGGCTGCAGGCGTTCTGACGTTCCGATTGTTGGACTCGCCCGCCCTGCCAGTGTGTGCCCGGAGTACTCCCGCGGCTGATTACCATGTGCGAGAATTCGATGGACGCCGAAGTGTCGATTGCCAGTGATCTGGCCGAGGCTCGCCGCGTTCAGAACCTCATCGAAGAAGCGCTACAAGCCTGTGGGTACTCCGAGCACGATATCTTCTCGATCAAGTTGGCACTCGAAGAAGCTCTCGTTAACGCGATCAAACACGGCAACCAAATGGACCCCGACAAGCAGGTTGTCGTGGCTTACACCATCACGGCCAACCGGTTCGACATCCGCATTACCGACGAGGGGCAAGGCTTCAATCCCGAAGATGTTCCCGACCCGACTGCGCCAGAGAATCTGGAACGCCCCTGTGGTCGCGGGCTCTTGCTCATTCGCGGCTTCATGACCGAAGTCCAATACCACGGGAACGGTAACTCGGTCAGCATGTGCAAGGTGCGCGAAGCGACCGAGTAACCCAATCGCTACCACAATTCGCCCCGAACCAACGGCCCGCGCTGCCTCGCGGGCTTCGTTCATTCCCCCATCTGCTCCGGTCCGATACACTTTGGCGGTGAGCCGGTGGCGGCGGAACGATTCTCAACCTCTCGACGTTGGACGTGACGCATGTCCCGCATGATGCAGCAATACCACGACGCGAAAGCCCAGCACCCGGGAACGCTCGTCCTGTTCCGCAACGGCGAGTTCTACGAACTCTTTGAAGACGATGCCGTGCTCGCCCATCGCATCTTGGGGCTAACGCTAACCAAGCGCGATGGCAAGATCCCCATGGCCGGGGTGCCCGTCTCGAAGCTCGAACACTATCTGGGGTTGCTGCTGCGAGGTGGTCACCGTGTGGCCGTGTGCGAGCAGATGGAGGAGCCCGATCCGAAGAAGAAGATCATTCACCGGGAAGTGAACCGCGTTGTCACACCGGGTACGGTGACCGACGACGCCTTGCTCGATCCGCGTGCCCCGAATCATCTCGTTGCAGTTGTTCCGGGCAAGGGAACGCTGTTCGGCCTGGCGTGGGTCGATTTGTCCACCGGCAGTTTCTCCGCAGCCGATGTCCCGGTGAGTCGATTCGCCGACGAACTCGCCCGGCTGAACCCGGCCGAACTCATCTTCGCGGAATCGGCTGCGGCACTGGTGACCCAGGCAGCGGGGGCGTACCTACCCCGGAACCGCACC
>JBGTAO010000006.1:0-4187 GCA_041749835.1 Gemmata sp.
CCGCTCGCTCGGCAGCACCGCCGGGCCTTTACCAGTCGGTCATGGCAACTCGCTCATTTCTTGGGTGGCAGATACGGATCGCTTGTGCCCATCGGGACCGGTGGGTCTTTCTTGAGCGTTGCCTGGAACTTCGCCATTTCCGCAAACATCGCGTGCGCGATCCAGCCACGGGTTTCGATCGAGGATTCGCCAAGCGTCTCTTCGATTCGCTCCTGCGGGTTGTCATAGAGGTCGATAAGACGCGGGATCGCAAGTTTCTGAGGCACGTCGTACTTGCGTTCCTGCCAGATGAGATGCAGCTTATAGTTCCGCCACTTGATGGCGTAGAGCTCGGGTGCTCCGGTGCTCGACTTGAAGACCGGGTAGAACTCGCGTGCCGACTTTTCCTGCTTGCCAAGCAGGAAGTCGACTTGATCGATGCCATCGATGGCTCGAACAGTGGGAATTTCGGCTCCGCCCATTTTGGCTAGCGTAGTGTACAGATCGGTAATCTGCACCATCTCGTTGCTCACACGGCCCGCCGGAATCATGCCCGGCCAGCGAATGATGAACGGCACCCGCAAGGAGCCTTCCATCGCGGTGACGTAGGTACCTGTCCAGGGTCCGGCCCAACCGCGGTGCGGCAGGACGTCTTCGGGGCCGTTGTCGCTGGTGAAGATGACGATGGTGTCGTCCGCGATCTTGAGATTCGATACGGCATCCAGTATTCGACCCACGTTGGAATCCATCTCTGCCAGCATGTCGGCGAAGGGGCCGTTGCGGGTTTTCCCTGCGAACGCCTTGCCCGCCTCGGTGGGCATGTGGGGTTGAGTGAGCGGCACATAGGCGAAGAATGGCTTGCCCGCTGCCGTGCTGCGCTTCATGAACTCGATGGTGCGGTCAACAAGCGTAGAATCGATTTCGCGGCGGGCCTCGGCGTCGTACACTTTGAGCCGGCGAGTCTTTTCGCCCTTGCGGCCTTCCATCAGGTGTTCCAGGCGCGCGACCTTCGGATCGAAATCCGGTTGCTGCGCCCACCAGCTTTCGTCGGACAAATTCGGAATGCCGTACCACTCGTCGAAGCCTTGATCGTTCGGGTAACGCCCCTCGCTATCGCCAAGGTGCCACTTACCGTAGTGAGCCGTGGCGTAGCCCTGCTTTGACAGCAGTTCCGCGATCGTGACTTCCCACTGCACCAACCCGTACGGCTTGCCGTCAAGGGGCACGGCGTAGGTACCAGAGCGAATCGGGTGCCGGCCGACCATGAACGCGGAGCGGCTGGGTGTGCACGAAGGCTCGACGTTGAAGTTGGTCAGTCGCGTGCCTTCACCGGCGAGTTTGTCGATCCGTGGCGTCGGTGCTCCACGCGTGACGCCACCGCCATATCAGCCGATCTCGCCGTACCCCAGATTGTCGGCGAAGATGAAAACGATGTTAGGTTTCTTCCCCGTCTGCGTGGCTTCTTCCACCGCCTTTTGATTGTGTTCACCAACTGCAGCCACGACTGCGAGTGGCGGTCCGGAATGTCTCGCAGGGGCGGGCTGTTCCCGGTCGACTGCCTGGGCAAACCAGTTCAGCCCAAACTGGGTCGTCGCGGCTCCGTAACTCAGAAGCACGCCAAGCACCACCAGAGCAAGTGCTTGCAATCGGGTGTTCTTCACCATGCCATCCTCCACACGTTGTGCGACTCGGAGCGTGTTCTGGTTCAGATCTGCGTTCGATACATCCGGCACATTCGATACATCCGACCGCGAAGTCTGCCACCACCGCCAACCCATTCGATTCCGTCGTCATTCACGGAGTGCGTGAATCCCGATAGTCAGGATAACTGGCAATCATCCCGACCAATCAACTCGACACCAACCGCAAAATAAGGAAAGTGTGCAATTAGAAGGTCATCCGTCCCCAGTTTGAACGGAATGTGTCTTCTCGCGGTCTTCCTTGCGCTGGGAATTGCTACAAGTCCCGTGTCCGCCCGGCAAGCAGTTCCCTCAGCACCGCCGCCACCTATCGAAGCGGTTGCCCCGCTCGACCCGCTACCGGGTGCGGATGCCGTAGACCGATTGACCGCTCCGATGTGCGCACTGCCGACTGCGGATGCCCCACCGACGCCACCCGTTCCCTCGCCCTTTGGCGGCCCGTTGCAGGAACGCCCAAAACTGTCCGGCGACTGGTTGGGGGCGAGATCGTGCCTTCGCGATCACGGAATCACCTGGGATATCAGTTCCACCAATTTCTACAGCGGTGTCGCGACCGGCGGATTGGAGCAAACGTTCCGCTTCCGCGGGAGAGCCGACTACTACATCAACCTCGACGGGGAGAAACTCGGTCTGTGGAAGGGGTTCTACGTCAACCTGCACGGAGAGACGGTCTATGGCGACTCCATCAATGGCGCAGTCGGGAGCCTCATGCCCGTTAGCATCGCACAAGCGGTGCCCCAGGCCAACGGCTCGATCACTGCGTTGACCGGCGTGAAATTCACCCAGGCCCTATCCGAAAACTTCCTGGTCTTCGCCGGGAAGATCAACACTCTGGACGACTTCAACCAGCCCTTCACCGGCGGTGCACGGGGAACGAATGGGTTCATGAACACCGCGCTCCTCTTCAACCCGGTGCTCGTCCGGACTATTCCGTATTCGACCTTCGGGACCGGGTTCGCCGTTCTCAAGGATTCGCAACCGATCTTTTCATTTGCCGTGTTCGATACAACTGACAGTTCGACGGTCAGCGGGTTCGACACCTTCTTCACCAATGGGGCATCGCTCGTCGCACAGCTCAACTTGCCGACGAAGTTCTTCGGCCTGCCTGGGCACCAGGGCATCGCGGGTACTTACAGTAGCGGGCAGTATACGAGCATCGAGCGATCGGCATTCATCAATCCGATTCTCAGCCTGACCGCGCCAACAACGACCGGATCGTGGTGCCTGGCCTATTCATTCGACCAGGCTCTTTACGTCGATCCCAACGAAACCCTGCGGAGTTGGGGAGTGTTCGGAAACCTTGGGATTGCGGATACGAACCCCAGCCCGTTTCGGTGGAGCGCAAACATCGGGCTGGGCGGCAGCAGCCCGCTGCCTGGGCGGAAACAAGACACGTTCGGAGTCGGGTACTACTACCTCGGGCTGACCGATGCGCTCAAGAACCTCGCACCACGCCTTTTGCCCCTCCAAGACGAGCAGGGAGTGGAACTCTTCTATAACGTAGCGGTCACCCCGTGGTGTCATGTTTCCCCGGACCTCCAGATCGTCGTTCCCGCTCAGCAAAGGGCCGATACTGCACTGGTCCTCAGTCTGCGGGCAAAGCTCGATTTCTGAGAGAGCCAGGGCGAATCACTTCGCATCCTTCGGGGCTTCGAGTCGAACGAGGACGAACTGTTTGCGGTTCTCCTTGCTGTAGTGAACCAGCATGGTGGTTTCGTCCTTGGTCAGATTGGCGATACCGACCTCATAGAGTGGGAATGGCTTGTCGCCGGCTGTCCACGCTGCCCGCTGCGTCTTCTTGTCCACTGATCCGGCGACTGGCACGGTCGTGTCCGTCAGGGCGTTGTAGTATTCCCCGCGAATCACACCCTCTTTGCTGAGTGACAGTTGAAAGATGTTCGTGGCCTTCTCTTCGCCTGACTCCGCTATCGCGAAGACACCGAGCGACTGGAAGTCGGCTTTGGGTTCTTCTGCCGCCTTCTGACCAGCCGTTGCGATGTCGGAAGCCTGTTGAGCATACAGATCGGCGGAATACCCCTGCTCACCGTTGATGATTACCGTGTCGCCGGTGTAGACGACAGTTTCGCCGTAGTCGTAGTAGACCGGTTCGGCGGCGTACCCCCCGTAACTGGCGAGCGCCCCCCAGGCGACCGGTCTGTAAGTCGGGCCGATCCAGCGGGCCGCCAGAACGGGGTTGTTTCTGGCGAAGCTTCCGAAGTTCGAGCGGATCCCCCCGCCCGTCGCAGCAAGTGTGGTTCGGGATGCATAGAAGTGGACTTCCCCACGAAAAACGGACACGAGGTTAAGGGTTATTTGGCCTGTGCCGCTTCGTAGTTGAGCGGTGACAGGTAGCCCAGCGTCGAGTGTCGCCGAACCGGGTTGTAGAACGTCTCGATGTACTCGAAAATGCTCGCCTTCGCCTCCTCGCGAGTGGTGTAGTTTTCGTGATGAACCAACTCCTTCTTCAAACTCGCGAAGAAGCTCTCCATCGGAGCGTTGTCCCAGCAA
>JBGTAO010000007.1:0-3701 GCA_041749835.1 Gemmata sp.
ATCTCGGCGGGCAACAACCGTTCTTCTTTGCGTGTGCCCGATGCGCCCAAATCGATCGCGGGGTAGATGCGGCGTTCGGCCAGCGCTCGGTTCAGCACCAGCTCCATGTTGCCGGTGCCCTTGAACTCCTGAAAGATCACCTCGTCCATACGGCTGCCGGTTTCGATCAAGGCCGTGCCGAGGATGGTGAGGGTGCCGCCTTCCTCGAAGGCGCGAGCGCTTCCAAACAACCGTTTGGGCACGTCCATGGCCTTGGTATCCATCCCGCCGGACATGGTGCGGCCACTGCCGGCCGTTTTGTTGTAGGCACGAGCGAGCCGGGTGAGGCTATCGAGAAGGACAAGCGTGTCGCGGCCCATCTCGGTGAGTCGCTTGGCCCGTTCGACCACTAATTCCGCAATGCGAATATGGCTTGCGGTGTCGCGATCGGAACTGGAGGCCACCACTTCGCAACTCGGCGGAGTAGAGACGGTGGCGTCGGGCGGTTTGCCGGTGCCGGTGAGTGTGCGGCGCATATCGGTCACTTCTTCGGGTCGCTCGTCGACCAGTAAGACCATCAGGTGCATCTGCGGATGGTTCTTGATGACGGCCTGGGCGATGTGCTGGAGCAGGACGGTCTTTCCTGAGCGTGGCGGCGCAACGATGAGCCCGCGTTGGCCCCGGCCAATGGGAGTGAACATATCCATGACGCGGGTGGTGAGTGGCTCTGGCCCCGTTTCCAGGTTGATCCACTGGGTGGGATCGACCGGGGTCAGTTCATCCCAACTGCGGCGGTGGAACTGCTTGGGGTCGTTCCCCTCGATGGTCTCCACGGTGGCGAGCCGCGGGCCAGTGGGGCCGGAGCCCCGGCGCGGCGGTTCGAGTGTGCCGCCCAGGAACACGCCTTCGGCCAGGCGGAACTTGCTAATCAATTGCCCCGGTACATAAGCATCGGTTGCAGTGGGGGCATAATGGCGGGCGGGGTTGCGGAGGAACCCGTAGCCCTTGGGGTGCAACTCAAGCACCCCGTGCGCCAGCGTGCGCGGGTCGGACATGCGATATCCTGATAGCAAAGCCAGTCGCCTCGCCAATCACACAAGTTGTGGTCGGGCGAGCCGGCAAACCGGGACAAACGATCGGAGCGGTAAGGAGACGGGTGCAGTTGGCTCGTCTGTGTTAGGTCTGATTCTATCCGGGCAATCGCAAGTGTCAAAGCCTAACCGCGCACAAGTCCGGAGGTTGGGTTTAGGGCTGGTCGGAGGCGATTTTGCCAAGTGCAGGAAGGGCTGTGGCGAAGCCCGTGGCGAGCCCACCCAGCCGAGCCCAGCCAAACGAAGCAGCCCGGCCAGGACATTGGCCGGGGCGCATTCCGTTGCACGAAGTGCGTGGTCGTGTTAGCGTCCTTCAGCGATACCCGAACTCGGCTTGTGTTCCACGTGCTTGTACGCCAACTCCGTCGCCAGGTTCTCGATGAACCATTTCTTGAACTGGCTTTGCGGAATCGAGGTCGCATCCCGAACGCCGGTCTTCGGGAAAGCGAAGGCATGAACGTAGTTCTTCGGTTCGCCGGTGTAGCCATCGATATCGTAGACGTCCACGGTCACTTCGGCGCGGCCCTCATACACCTGGTCGAGCATGCCCGGCTTGTACAGGCTCATGCGATCGAGGTGGATATCGAGGACGAAGTCGGCTTCGAGTTTCTTCCCCCAGGCCACGGGGTTGCCGCTTTTCCAGGTTGGGTTATCGATCTTGAATCGATCGACCTGCGTGGGGCTGAGTACCACGAGCTTCTGCTTGTTCTCTTTGGCCAGTTCGGGCAGGCGCTTGGCCAACTCGGAAGCCAGCGACCGCTCGGCCGTGGCGAAGTCGTAGCTTTGCCCCGCACCCTGGCTGGTAAACAAGGCGACCACGATCTCATCCTTGTTCTTCTTGGGGCCTTCGGTGAACGTGAGCGGGTATTCCGCCGGGACTTTGGTTTCGCGGTGTGTCAGAAACGCGATGGTCGTCAGCGGGTTGCACCCCACGGTGCAGACCACCGCCAACGTTCCCCAAATGGCCCGGCGGGCCCACCGATACATCCGTGTCATCCGTGACCCCCCCAAAAAAAGCAAGTGTGAACCCGCAGTCGGCGTGTTGAAGGCACTCCAGCAAGCCCGAGTCGCGGCCGTTGCAGTGTCGCTTCATCACTCAACTCACTGCGGAACTCATTCACCCTTGAAGTAAGACAATTCCCCACCGAAGTAGCATCAGCATCAGCACGATTCCGACGACCAACGTCAGGATCACTTCGCCTCTGCCCTTCGGAATGCCAAGCGGGCGACCGCGAGCCGCGCTGATCAGCGCCCAGACCATTGTCAGAGCCCAGAGAAGCGCGATCACCGTTCCGGCCCAGTTTGCCGCCAGCGAAGCCGCTACATCCCCCCGGACGAGCAAGGCGAAGCTGGTGGTCATCCCGCACGACGGACACGGTTTACCGGCCAGTAACACAAAGTTGCAGGCCGGCATCCCCAGTTGCATGTGGGTTGCCATTCGTTTGGGCGTCCCATCCGGGTGATACGGGTTGACAAACCCGGCCACCACGAAAACCCCGGCCAACCCGACGCCCACCACCAGGAGCACCAGCCGAACGATCAGGCCGGTTCGCGGCGACCCCGGGCGTTGCACGGGTCGTGCCAGCGGCAGTGGTTTGTTGACTTCCATATCTTGGTTCTCGGGTCGCATGCATAGCCTCCCGGAAATCGCATTGCAAGCGGACTTTCACCATTGCGGTCGATCGGTCACGATGAGTTGCGACCATTGTAGCCGAACGGGAGATTTGCGGTGTTGCAGGTGTTGAGTCAAGTCCGGCTATTCCTGACCGACCGGGAAAGCCAGCCCGGCGTTGTGGCAGTTTCCGGCGGTGCCGATAGCGTTGCACTGCTCCGGGCGCTCAACACGGTTTGCCCCGGCGTTGTCACGGTGGCGCATGTGAACCATTGCTTGCGCGGAGCCGAATCGGACGGCGACGAACGGTTTGTCCGCGAACTCTGTGCGACGCTCGGCGTACCCATTCACGTTCACACGGTTGATGTGGCTGCGCTCGGCGGGAACCTGGAATCGGCTGCCCGGCAAGTTCGCTACCGATTCTTCGAACACGTGGCGACAAAGGCCGGGGTTGCCTGGATTGCGACGGGACACACCGCGGACGATCAGGCCGAGACCGTGCTGCATCGCATCATCCGCGGGACTGGCATTCAGGGCTTGCGCGGGATTGCCCCGAGTGCTCCGCCTGTGCTTCGTCCGCTGCTCACCATCACCCGTACCGCGGTGCTTGCGTATCTGGAGGAACTCGGGCAACTCTTCCGCGAAGACTGCTCGAACCGCGACCTGAGGTTCACGCGTAACCGCATTCGGCACGAACTGCTCCCGCTGTTGCGCACCTTTAACCCGGACGTAGTGACGGCACTGGTGCGCCTCGCCGAGCATGCCAGCGATGCCCACGAGATCATCACCGCGAAAGCGGCGGAGGTACTGGCGCAGGCCGAGCGACCGCGTGCCGGCGACACCATCGTTCTGGCCGTTGCCGATCTGGGAACGTCGCCGGGACTGGTCCGTGCCGTGTTGCGGTTGCTGTGGGAGCGGGAAGGTTGGCCCCGCGATCAAATGGATGCCGACGCCTGGGACCGCGCCTGTGCCGTCGCCCTGACGGCGCTGCCGGCGTGGGATTTTCCCGGTGGCGTGAC
>JBGTAO010000008.1:0-3750 GCA_041749835.1 Gemmata sp.
TCAAGTTCGCGGACGCGGGCCAATAATCGCTCAGGCGAATTCTCTACGGCCCGAGCCTTTGCGGCCTCGTCGAGTTGCTCAACTCGCCGACGTTCAGCCTCACGGCGAGTGATGAACTCGACGTAATCGGCGGTCAGCCGCGCCACGTCACTTAGCCGATAGTGCGTCATCCCGGGCGGGCCCAGCACCACGAACCGACCAAGCCCATCCAGGGCATCAGCAGGCGCGATTGTGCGGGCGGGGTGATCCTCGGCGGTGTTGACGAGATATCCAAGCACGGACCCCGAGAGCGGCCCAGGACCAACGAGCCCACGGCGATCGAATCCGCTGGCCAACAGGACGGGGTCTGCGGGGTCGTTGGCACCGTCGGCCAACAAACGCGCCACATTGTTGAACACCGCTGAAGTCATGCGGGCAAAACACCGGGCGATTAGGTCCCGTCGGCTATCGAGAAGATTCTCGGCCGCGGACTGGGCAGCGGTTCCAGCATTGCGAACCCGCCGAAGATCGAGCCGTTTTTCCAGGACGCTCAGTGCCTCGAACAGTTCGCCGGGATCGCTTGGCAGACTACCTTCAAGCCTGCGAAGCTTTTCGCCGATGCCCGTCTCTATACCGTCCAGTAGTGTGCCAAACTCGCTGGCCCAAGTCGGCGCGGGTGGTGTGACGGTTGCTGTGCTGTCTTTCTTCGCCATGTGTGTCAAGCCTCCGTGGTGGTCAGGCGGGATACAACCGCCGTAGTTGTCGAACTCGTTCCGCTGTCTTCCCGGAGCCCTCTGCCCGGGCACCTTCCTCCAGGTTGCTCTTGATTGCCCACAGTGGTTCATCCGTGCTCATGCCCAGCGAAAGTAATCCTCGGGGCGTGGCTTGCTCGATCTGCTGGAGCCGGTCCTTGTTCGCCGCGAACCACCGGGCCAGTTCAATGAACTCGTTTGATCCACACGGCGGTTGTTCGCCGTGAATGCGTCTGTGTAACTCGAAGAGCCACTCCGTAGCAGCCTCCAGTCGGGGAAAGTTCTCACCGCGGTACAGGCTCAGCCGCACTACCGCACCCATGTTGTCCAGCGGCAGATAGCCTTCTGGTGTGTACGGCGGATCACCCTGAGCCTTTGCTTCCGCAATGGCAGCCTTGAACTCAGCCAGGCACTCATCGAAGTCGGGTTCGTGGGTCATCGGGAACCGGGTGAAATACTCAACAAAGTCATCCAAATCCATGAACGTGTTGGCGGGCTTGTTGCGGCTTGCAACCTCGAACAACTTGTCGATGCGGCCGCGTAGGTTCATGGTCGCCCCTTGCCGGAAAGCAGAGTTTCGAGTTGTTCAACTCGCTTCTGAAGCTCAGTCAGTTCCGCCACCTTCATACCCAGCTCAATCACTTTCGTGGCGGACCTATGCCGGATGTTGGCGTCGGCATCGGCCAACAACGTCTTGAGAACGTCGGACGCCTCGGCCATGCTGTCCGCCAGTCGACCAGCTGCACGGCCTACCATCTCGGCTCGGAGTCTCGCCACCTCCGCCACGAACTCGGGATCGGCCAGCCTGCGCCTTAAGGTTCTCTCCGACACATCGGCAGCCTTGGCCGCGTCCATGTGCCGGGCGCCCGCTGCCAGGTGAGCAGCGAGGATCTCATCAGCGTCAGTTCGGCCACTACCTGCCATCGTTAGGCACCTTCTTCACCCGGCGAATCCTGGTGTCATCGAAAACCAAGCGGAGCATCTTCGCCAACCTGCGGGCCAGTTCGAGATCATCAACAACACTGACCGTGATCCAAGGTTCGAAGGGGTCGCGGGACGCCTGCACCTTGAACCGGGGTGACGGCGCTGGTTTCGGATCTCGCTTGGCCATGCGATAGTAGACTCGACGTTCTTCCACAGTTGGGGTCTCCGGGTTACAAGCAACTGCATTGACCACATGGCGGCATCAGTTCGCACAAACGGGAGTAAGCCACATCGAAGGCTGCCGAAGTGCCCAACACAGGATGATTGTCGCGCCTGCCCCAGCCAACGAGATTGGCCATCAGTGGCTTGATTTCCCGGGACCAGACGCGATTACCGCACGCATACTTCCAGCGCCGACTTTCATTCCGTGCCGCTCGCCGGGCGCGTTCTTCGAGGCGAAGCAACCTGGGTTCCAGTGCGACCAGCGTTGACCAGCTGATTGTGGATGCCGTTGTGATGTTCATGATGGACTCTCTCAAGCCTCCGCAGCGTAACCGGAACACTTCGGACCACACCCCAGACAGGAGCACACCGCTTCGCCAAGAGGCACCGAGGGGTGCTCGCACAGGCTCCACCGACGGCGTACATCTTTACCCGCTGGTGGTTGTGTCGGTCGGCCAAGATAATCGCACGGGAGCACCACTTGCAGTTCCTCGGGATGGCCCGCCAGCGGCTCAACGCCATCGGGCAGGTAGGCCGCGTATCTGGCGTCCTTGGCAGCAATCCGGCGAAGAACTTCGATGTGGGTCATGGCGCGGTCTCCGTAACCGTGAAGGTCCCGCCACCCGAACAGCCGATCGAACCCGTGAAACTTCCCGTCATCAGCAGTGGCCCACATACCGTGGCAACGGGTCCGGTCGAACCGCCGCTGATGACGTTCGTTGTTATTCCGAGGCATGTTGAACCGTCGCCGATCTGTAGCACCCACTCGTTCGAAAAATCGTCGCAGCGGAGCACCAGAGAATTGTTGAAACTCTCGCAAGCCTCGAAGTCGGCACCGCAGAATTCCGGGGCGGCGAACGTCCCGCTGACAGTCCAGTAGCTTCCGCCCGGGAAGAATGTCCCGGCGTAGTCAAGTTGAACCGTCACCCCGTCCATGCAGGAGCAAGTGCCCGTGCCGTCGCTAAATGTGATGAACAACGTCGCAGGGATTTCATAATCGGGGCAGCAAGTCGTCACAATTCCCGGCTCAACCGGGCACTCAACACATTCAATCTTGACCGTGAATGTGTTTGGCCCACAGGGAACGTGGGTGCCGTTGCATAGGCCAAGCCCTTCGCCAGCGGCGAAGAGTACGGATCCTTCCGCACAGCAGACCAGATTGAGTTCAACGCCATCAATCGACAAGCGGGGTCGGCCATCAGCAAGCCAGAACACCACCGCGCCAGAACCTCCGGGGTACAGGAAGTCATCTTCCGATTGCCAGTTCGAAGTGTCCCAACTCAACGGAATAACCTGACCGGCGTCGACATCCGAGCAGGCGCCGGACCCACTCACAACCGACAGGCTTAGGCAATCCTCGGCAGTCCAGCCAGCAACAAAACCGCAGCCCGTGGGGCATGGTTCCTCGCCCGATCCCTCAATGGAAACAAGCAGGAACCCCGCGCCGTTGGGATCCGGTTCCAGCCAGCACCGGGTGTCAACCGTCAACGTCTCGTCGTTGTCGATGGCAACGGCGTTCTGACCGGTCAACGGACCCTCGTAGGCTTCCACAACAGGCGGTGTGACGCCACCATTAAGTATTAGCCGTTCCCAGTCGTATCCGGTGTCCTGGCTGAAAGTGGAGGTGATGATTGCCGGGAACCCCACCTGAGGAGCAACCCAACCACTTGATCCGTTGGTGTTCGAGATGCCGATCCCCGACATCCTCATCCGTTCGAGGTCGGCAACCCGCCGCCTGAGGTCGTCGAGTTGGGCCCGTTCGCCAGCGGGGAAAGAACTGACTGGAAACATCACGACTGGCCCGCCTTGGTGGTGGTGAGGGCACTGGCCGGAATCCTGACCACACCACCGATCCGAACCGATCGCACTTCAC
>JBGTAO010000009.1:0-5869 GCA_041749835.1 Gemmata sp.
ATGCCAGCCGGCGACGAGAAGGATGCACCAAAGGAACCCGATTTCCCGGAAGGTTGGCGGCATGGCAAGCCCGATCTCATCATCACGCCGAGCGACGACTTCAAACTCGGGGCCACCGGCGACGACCTGTTCCGTGTCTTCGTTGTGCCGACCAATCTCAGCGAAGGTCAGTGGGTGGTCGGTTACGACGTGAAGCCTGGCAACCCGCGCATCGTTCACCACACACTGCATTACTTCGACACGAGTGGGCAAGCACGCAACCTGGAGAAGAAGCAACTGACGAAGGAGCAGGACGAACGCGCTCAGGGGAAAACGCTGCGCGACCACGGCCCCGGGTACTCGGCGGGAATGGGTGTCGGGTTTGTGCCCTCCAGCGGTAAACGGGACGCCCCGACGTTCGGCGGAATCGGTGGGTGGGCTCCCGGGCTCGCACCGCAGATTCTCCCACCAGGAATGGGTTGGTTTCTTCCCAAGGGCTCCGAGTTCCTGATCCACACGCACTACCACCGCAACGGGCTACCCGGTGCCGATCGCACCCAGGTGGGGCTCTACTTCGCCAAACGCCCCATTGATCAGCCCTGGCAAACGATTGTGGTCAATGGTCTGAAGCCGACCGAGAAGATTCCGGCGGGGAAGGCCGATCACGCGACACGTGGTGCCATCTATCTCCACGCCGACGCCGTGCTGCACAACGTGCTTCCACACATGCACCTGTTGGGCAAATCGGTGAAGATGACGATGACTGCACCGGGCGGCAAGCCAATCGTGCTCGTGGAGATCCCGGTTTGGGATTACAAATGGCAAGAAACCTACTGGTTCGAAAAGCCGATCACGGTCAAGGCTGGCACCAAGATCGAGATCGAAGCCGTCTTCGACAACTCGGCTGCGAACCCCAATAACCCGAACCAGCCACCCGTTGCGGTGTCGATGGGTGATCGCACAAACGACGAAATGCTGTTCGGCTTCCTGGGAGTCACCAGCACACAGTCACCGTGGGTCCAGGTTCGCACGTCTGCGTTGCCCCCCGTCGGAATGCGCGAGTTCGCACCGCCGATCAAGGGCGAGCTGACCCCGGAGTTGGAACAGCGAGTGGGTCAGTGGACCACCGCCATCGTGGCCAAACAGCAGGGGAGCACCGAGACTCGCTTGAGCGGCACCAAGTCCATGACCAAGGCCTTCGATGGCACCTACCTCTTCATCAACACGAATAACGGAGAGGGCGACGAAGACACACAAGAACTGGTGACCTACGACCCGGTGCGCAAGATCTATCTCATGTGGTCGTACACGGCCGACGGTGCCATTTACGAGTGGGACGGGAAGTGGGACGACACCACGAAGTCGATCCAGTGGACCACCAAGCTATCGGTTGATCTGACAGGTTCGCTCCGCTGGGGACCCGAAACGAACGGTGTTTATCAGACGGAGTTCAAGGTCAAACTCGGGTTCATCACGGTCTATACCGCGACGGTCACCGCAACACGCAAAAAAGGCTGATTGCAGCCAGAACTCGCGCAGAAGACAATCAGCCGACCCATCGGTTTATTACGGTGGGTCGGCTGTGTTGTTGCCACGTTCAGAAAAATCACGGACGCGCCGGTGCTTCTGCCGGCAGTATCTTCTCGAAACCCGCAAGGAGGCGTTCACCGTGACCCGATTTGCTTCGCATTCGCTCCCCATCGCCGATCGCCTGCGTCAGGCGCTGCGGACGGGTGGCCTCGACAATCTTCCCGATCACGACTTGCTCGAACGCTTTGCGCATTACGCCGAACACGATGCCTTCACGGCGTTGCTGCGCCGGCATGGGCCAATGGTTTTCGGTGTCTGCCGCCGCGTTCTGATCAACACCGCCGACGCCGAGGACGCTTTCCAGGCCACGTTCCTGGTGCTGGTTCGCAAGGCTCGCACGATTCGCCGTGGCGACCAACTCGGCTCGTGGCTCTACGGTGTGGCGGTGCGGGTGGCACTGAAGGCCCGAAGCCGGGCCGCTAGGCTGGCGGAACGCGGGACCGAGGCGATCGACATGATCCCCGATCCCTACGATCCCGCGACCACGCCGGAGTGGCTTCCCATTCTGGATGCCGAGTTGAATGCGCTCCCGGCGAAGTACCGCGAAGCGCTGGTGTTGTGCGAACTGCGTGACGAGTCGCGGGCCGCAGCGGCGAAGGCACTCGGCATTCCTGAAGGGACGCTTTCGAGCCGGCTTTCGCGCGGACGTGATTTGCTACGTCGTCGATTGCTCAAGCACGGCACGCTGCTTCCGGCAGGCGGCTTGACGACACTGTTCACGGCGGGCGGAATTGGTCGGGCATCGGTGCCATTGGGGTTACTGGCGAAAACGGCGGATGTGGCGGCGGTGGTGGCAACGGGTTCCGCGCTCGCTGGGGTGGTCCCGGCGGGAGCGGCCCGACTCATGGACGAGGTGCTCAAAGGGATGTTGCTCACGAAACTACGTATGGCCAGCGGGACGGTGTTGGCGTCACTTCTGGTTGCGGTCGGGGTCGCTGCGGCGCTGCCGGGCGAACCTGCGGAGCAGCCGAAGAAGCCGAAGGTTTCTCCCAGTGCAGCCGCGAAGCCGCAATCCCCGAAACCTGACCAGAAGGACGGCGTGGTCCTGGACCAGGAGGCGGTGCAAGGGCTGTGGGTGTTCGACAAGATTACGGCTGGGAAAGCAGCAGCCGTAGCCGACGTCAAGGCTGTGGAATCGTTGGTCGGGAACATCCGCATCCTGGTCGCCGGCGACGTGTGGTGGTTCATGCAAGGTGGTGCTCCCGCGACCATCAACCGCTATTTCGCGAAGGTGGATGCAGGTAAGAACCCGAAGTGGCTGGACCTCACTCGCGAGGATCCTGTCCCAGATCCGGACCGAGCCCAGCGGTACATCGAGCGGTACATCTACGAGTTGGCAGACGACCGACTCCGGCTCGCCATGGGCACCGAACGACGGCCGTCCGAATTCACGACCGACGACGACAGCCCGCTTGTGATTATGGAGTTCCGCCGCGAGCCGATGCCACGACCGGCCGGGGCCGACGCACCCGCCGGTTCCTGGGGCGGGCCAGTGATCACGCCCCGAGCCAAACCCGACGGGAACCCGCTCCGCATGCGTACCCGAGTCGAGATTCTCGACAGCCACTTCTTCGCGTTCATCCCGGACGACAGCGGGAACGGGAAGTGGATTGGCGGCACGTACACCACCGACGCGACCAAGAACCCGAAGTGGATCGATGTGGACCTCGTCGCGCCGTTCAGTGAGAAAGTATTGAAGATGTATGGCTCTTACGAACTCGCCAAAGGTGAACTGAAGCTTGTGCTCGAGACGAGTGGCCGGCGTACGGTCCGCCCACTTGCATTCGAGCGGGGCGACGATGTACTGTTCTTCGACCTGAATCAGGTTGTCGAGGAGCCCGCCCCCCCGGAGCCACTGCCAAAAGCGAAACAGAAAGCCGTGCCGTCGGGCGAGAAGAGCCCGGATAACGCGACTCCAACGGACGATCAGATCCAGCAACTGATGATTGCCCAGGAATATGCCAAGGCCGAGACAATCTTCCGCGAGCGAATCACGGAGTCCACTGGGTTACTCCGCGCCACATATCGGGTGTGGCTCAGCACCTGTCTTCTGGAGCGAGCCAGCGGCGAGCCGGGGGAAGCCGCCAGGTTTCGGACTGAGGCCGAGGGTTTGCTCGGGAAGGCGATCCCGGAATTGGAGGAGTGCGAGAAGGCCGGCGGCCCCGATAACAAACACGCCTCCGCGATTCGCACGCAGGCGGAACTCCGTCTCCTTCAAGTGCTGCACGCGATGAACAAGACGGACGAGTTACTGGCTGCCGTCGAGCAACTTTGGGTCAAACATCGCGGGACGGCCGAAGAGTTGGTTGTGAGCAGCTTCGCGTACCACGCTCACAAGCAAATGGGGAAATCGGACAAGGCACAGGGCATCCGCCAGCAAATGAAGGAGCTGTTCGAGAAGCTCAAAGATAAGCCCGATGCGTTCACGGCCAAGACGGGCGAGTTCAGCCGCGAGTACTGGGAAAAGGTGTGGTTCTCCGGGAAGTGAGGTCGCCGGCAAACCCACCCGCCGCGGCGAGTGGGTTTTGAACCGCCTCAGATCTTGAACACCTCACGCACGTTGTCGCGCAGGAGATGGGTGCCCAACGCCACGGCGGCCGTCTCGCTCAACACACCGGGCCGCACGAACTCGTCGGCCAGCACGTTCGCCAAGATGCGGCGGTACATCGCGTACTTCGGTAGCACAAACTCCAGCTTGTACGCATCCGAGTAGTAGCCGATCAGCTTCGTCTTGGGCACCGCGGTGATGCGCTCGGTCAAGTCCTTGCGAATGTATGGCGGGGTGTTCGAGTACCACCAGTGCCCGTTCGGGAGCACGTTCGGGAAGATCCACGAGTACGCCACCAGTTCCTGATTCTGAGCACTCGTGAGCACCGAGACCGGGAATGTCACATCCGGGAACGCGTTGAACAACTCCTTGTACTGGATCAGGCTGGTCCGCTGATCGAACAAGTCTTGCCCCTGAAACACGCCCTTCTCGTACACCTTGCGGTTCACGCCGATCATCAGGTCGAACGGTAAGCGGAACTCGCGGCAGAACTCGGTGATCATCCAGAAGATGCCCGGAGCCAAGTCGTGGTAACCGTGGAACTGCATCTGCTCGTAAATGTGCTCATCGTCGAATGGGGCGGGGTGGAAGTTTGGCGGCAGCGAGATGGCGCACGCCTTCGCGCCCTTTCGGGTGAAGTGCATGAACAACCGGGCCAGCGCTTTCCGCAACGTGGCTGCATCACAGACCTGAATGCCCGTGGCCGCTTCGATCCGTCGCCGGGTGTCCGGCTGATCGAACTGGAAGACAAGCGTGTCGGTCCGCAGACATGGGATGTAAACCGCGGTGTCGAATCCTTCCAGCGCGTCGTCGAATTCGTTCGTGAGGAAGATCTTTTCGAGCTTCGTCTTCTCACGAACCTGTTGCTCCCAGTCGGGCTGGCTGAAGATCTTCTCGGCGGTATTGAAGAGGCGATCCGAATCGGCCGGGTTCAACTTCTCGCCCGAATAGCCCAGGAAGGTGCGAGCCATCTCCAGGAACCAGCCGTACTGCGCCGTGTTGTCGTAACGATCCATGTGCAGCACGATGTCCCGCACGCGGTCACGCGGCGAAACATCGGCGGCCAGCGGGGCCTGGCTCATCCCCGCCGAGTGCGCCAACTCCGTGTAGTAGTGGTAGCCGAGAATGTCGTCGAGCGTTTTCGACACCGGGGCCAGCGGGTCGATGTGCGAGTGCGGATCGATCAGCGGAATCGTAGCCAGCGCTGAGTTCAGATCGACCACAAGCGAATCGGCGGCCATCCGTTTCCCTCCGCAACTGGGCAAGCCTTGTCGAATTTACCACCGATACGTCTTACAACGCCCGGCAAGAATTACAAATTTCCCGATGGCGCGGGGATCGATTCCCGAAGCGGGAAGCTACTTCCGTTGCCCGAAATGCTGATAGATAAGCAAGTTGCACCGGAATGGATGGCGCGAAGCGATAAACGAGGCGCGATTGGCACGATCACTGCATTAGTATGTTTCGTTCGCGGCAAACTTCCCCCAAGTGAGCCGCGAGGCGGTGTCGGGTCGCAAGGCCAACCTTCCCCCAAGGTGAGCCACCCCCCAAAAAGCGACCCGACGCCGGATGAGAATCGGCCACAGCGACTCGCCCCCCGAGTCGCGGCCACGGGAGAGAGTTCCCCCCTCTCCCGAACCTGTCAGACAACAAGTCCGTTCCCCCGTCAGCACAACATCCTTCCCCTCCGCCGCCTTCCCCCAAGGCGGCGGTCGTCTTTTCCACCTTACTCCAGATCCATCCGCCACCACG
>JBGTAO010000010.1:0-7997 GCA_041749835.1 Gemmata sp.
ATAGCGAGCATCGTAAGTACGGGGGTCAACGATCTGGCCTGGCACCGGTGGCTCACTGATGCCGCGTGAGAGCACCAACCAGAGGTGCACCGCCAACAGGGTAAGCAGGAGTCCGGGTAGGATGAAGACATGTAGCGTGAAGAAGCGACTCAGCGTGCTGGCCCCGATCGAGGCCCCACCCAGCAACAACTCCACGATAGTCGGTCCTGCACCGGGCACTCGGCCTGCCATCGAAGCCCCGACACCGACTCCCCAGTAGGCATCGGCATCCCACCGTAAGACTTGCCCGGTGAAGGCCATTCCCAGAGTGAGAAGTAGGAGTCCGACACCGAACAGCCACGTCAGTTCACGTGGATATTTGTAGGCTCCATGCAGGAAGACTTGCGTCAGGTGGACCAGTACCATCACCACCATCGCCGAGCCCGACCAGTAGTGGAGCGAACGAAGAAACCATCCCCAGGGTTGTTGGTAGTTCAGGTATTCCAGGCTCTCGTACGCCTCCGCAGCCGATGGAACATAAACCAGTGCGAGCCCGATCCCCGTGAGGATCTGCAGCCCGAGTAAGGTCATGGACGCGCTACCGAAGACGTACCACCATCCCTTCGGCCCGGCCGCGCCAGCCGGAATTGGGTGCTCCAGCATCGGCATCACCGATTGCTTCACCTTCAGGCGGGCATCAAGCCAGTTCGTCAACGATTTCACAAAGCGCTTCATGGAAGGTGCTCTTAGACATCGGTGGTGGATGGTCGATTCCTGACCCCGAGTTGGACCAACTCTGCTGGCCGTTCCAGGGTGTTCTGCAGGGTTGGCAGATGGGGAGCCTGAACCTGCAATTCACCATCCACCACGCGCCACGGCATCTTGTACAACCCGCGTGGCGGTGGCCCAGAAGCGTGGTCGCCATTCTCGTAATAGACACCACCATGACAGGGGCAGAGGAACAACCCCGACTGCGGAAACCACGAAACTGGGCAACCCAGATGAGCACAAATCATCGAGAAGACCCAAAACTGATCTGTGCCCGACGAATCGGGGCCGAGGTAGCGAATGTACGCGCCGGTTTTGGCGGACGCACCATCCCATGGCTCATGGAAGGGGTTGATGAACGTGTGGAGTCGCGTTTCATTGAGTGGGAACGATTTCAGTGGGCCAATAGAGACCCATTCGATGCGTTCCGGCTGAACTGCTCCCAGCAGATAACCCGCGAGCGGAATACCGACGGCAGCGGTAGCCGCTGCGCCGGCTCCGCTTGCGAGCCAAAAGAGCGCCGACCGCCGATCCAAACTTGCGGGTGCTTCTTCCGGTGGCTTCGAAGGCTCGTCAGTTTCTGCCATTGCGGGTTTCCCGTTATCAATTGGTATCGAGCATTCGCTCACCGAACTGTGGGGGTTCGCCACGCGATCAACAGTGCCGTGAGGTCACTCACCTCTTGTGAGGTGAACGGCTGGAAGGTTGGTGACCGGCCGAGCGTTTCCGAGTAGCTCGGCATATGCAAGTCTGGGCGGCCTGTGATCACGAAACGACGCAACACCTGGTTGCTCGAAAGCTGTAGGTAGGCCGGGTGATTGATGGCACCAATGGTGCGACCCTCGAAGGTGCCGCCCCGCCCCAGGCTACCGTGGCAGCCTCCGCACGCGGTCTCAAAGATCAACAACCCTCGTTCGGCATGACCAGCACCTTCGGCAAGGTAACTCGGCGCATTCACAGAGTGGACTGAAGCCGTCCACTTGGCTCGGATGCCGGAAACGATCGTTCCGAGTTCGCTTGAGGTGAGCGGGCCACCGTTTGCCTGAGCGAACGCGGGCATTGGTGTTCCGGGTCGTCCTTCACGAACGACACGCTGCAGTTCTGCATCAGGCACGATCTTCAGAAAGAGTGGGTCGTTGAGGGGTGGTGCGGGGCCGAGCTTCCCGTCCGCACCGTGGCAGCCCGCGCAATGCAAGCTGTACAACGAATCGAATTCGTTCGCTGCAGTGGTACGGTTTGCCGGAGTTGGCGGTACGGGCTTCCCGGGAGGAGTGCAGCCCGGTAGCACCATCGCGCCGAGGAACCAGGCCAGAAAGTAGTACCGACGAGGTCCGTTCAATTGGGCACTCACAACTGCCCTCCGTCGATTGGTGAGGGCAATCGCGCGTCAGTCGAACCAACTGGTGCGTTGGTTGTCTTCTCCGAGCGAATGACCACCAAGGCCGCGACAATTCCGAAAGCGAGTTGCGAGAGTGCGAACCAGTACCAATCGACGTATCGCTGAAGTAACGGATTCACCACACCCATCATGCCATAACTCAACCCGGTCCAGATCAGGGGTAGCAGGAAGCCGCCGATCAACAGATGCCAGTGCCACTTGCCCGGGATCGTCGGCAGCATCACCCCATACATCAACCCGACGGTGGCCGACATCACCACATGAATAACAAGACCCAACAAAAACAACGGTAACCGGAACTCCTGTAACTCAGCGATCGACAGCGATTGCACACCCGGTAACGCCATCCCCGAAAGTAAGTTCACCGGAAACCAGACACCATGGTGAGTGATGAGGCTCCAGCCGATCGCGGGAATCGGCATCACCAGTCCACCCGCGAGTCCACCCTTGAGCCCTGCCGATATCGGATGGTGCTTTTCGGGCAGCCGGAAGCGATAACCCATCACACCCGGTTTGAGTTGCTCGACCGTGCCGGGTTGCCCCACCACTTCCGCCGGGAAGGGATGTGAGACCGCGACGAACTCATGCCCCTGGCCCGGTAGCAGCAGCGCCATCCATTTCACGAGACTTATCACGGTCAGTAATCCGCCAATGATTCCCAACGCCACGGCCCCCAGTGCCACTGACAGGGCCGAGAGTGCCAGCCCCAGCGCGAGCACCATTGGCCAAACCGTTGATGCCGGCATCTCGATTGTTTCAGGGGTGCCCGCGGAGGGCGTGGTATTGGGCTGGTGCTGCATCGGGTTAGCGCCCCACAACATAAACAACCAGGAAGACAATCACCCAAACGACATCGACAAAATGCCAGTACCAACTGACCAGTGTGACCGGCAATGGCACGGTTGCCTGGGGTTCCCACTTTCGCGCAACCAGGAGAACGCTGGTCAACGCGATCACGCCCACGGTCACGTGGAAGGCGTGGAACCCGACCAGTGTGTAATAGGTTGTACCGAACATATTCACGCCAATGGTCAGGCCATGATTGTGAATCAGCCCGTGCCATTCGTAGGCGGTTCCAACCAGGAACAACACCCCGAGTAAGATCGTGGCAGCCCACAAGATCGCAAATCCTGGGCGATTCCCGGCCCGGAGTTGCCGTTCTGCTAGCACCGCGGTGAAACTGCTCAGAAGCAGGAAACCCGTGTTGAGTACCACCAGGGGCAGCGTCAGCGTCTGAGCTGGTGTGGGGCCGGCATCGCCATGCCGCAGGAAGATAATGTAGGCCATGATCAGTGTGCTGAAGAACGCCGATTCGGACACGAGGAAGCAAACCATTCCCGTCTTGTGCCGGGAGAGTCTCTCGTGGTTCACAACTCGGGACGTTGCTGGTTGCGGCGTCCCGATAGGCGTTTCGACAGTCCCCATCGTCATCAGTCAGCCTCACATGGCGAGAGTGTCATCCCCACATTGACGAAGCGAAGTTATTCGTACTTCCAGTCCGGATCGTCCGGGTGTTTCCGATCCCAAAGCGGTCGCCGGCTTTTCACGGTGGGGAGCACGGCAAAGTTATATGGCGGCGGTGGTGATGTGGTGGCCCATTCCAGGGTCCATGCATCCCACGGATCATCCCCCGCCTTCTCACCGAGCCAGAGTGAACTCACCAGGTTGTAAGCGAAGATGAGATAACTGGGAGCCTGGAGCAGGGCACCCAATGTGGCGAGTTGGTTCCAGAGCTCCCAACCGCGATCCGGGCCGTAGGTGTAGATTCGGCGTGGCATCCCCAGAATTCCGGCGATGTGCATCGGTGCGAACGTGAGCATGAATCCCAGGAAGAGGAGCCAGAACTGCCACTTCGCTAATCGTTCCGACAGCATTCGCCCGGTGGCCTTCGGATACCAGTAGTGAATCGCAGAGAAGACACCGAAGACCGTGCCCCCGATCAGCACCCAGTGGAAATGGCCCACCACAAAGTAGCTGTCGGTGACCTGAAAATCGATCGGAGTACACGCGAGGATAATGCCGGTCAATCCGCCGATCACGAACATCGAGAGGAAGCCGAGCGAGAAGAGCATCGGGGATTTGAACACGAGCTTGCCACCATAAAGCGTGGCGAGCCAGTTAAACAGCTTGATGCCCGTGGGAATGCTTACCAGCATCGTTGCGGCTGCAAAGAAAAGATCGAGTGGCCGACTCATCCCGACTGCGAACATGTGGTGTGCCCAAACACCCATCGCAATCAGGACGATGGCCGCTGTGGCCGCGGCCATGAACTCGTAGCCGAAGAGCACCTTGCGACTGAAAACCGGGATTACTTCTGAGACCATTCCGAACGCCGGCAGGACCAAAATGTACACCTCGGGATGACCAAAGAACCAGAAGAGGTGTTGCCACAAATACGCCGATCCGCCGGCTTGTGTGTCGAAGAAATGCGCACCGAGTTGCCGATCGAATTCGAGCATCACCAGTGCCGCCGTCAGCGGTGGCATCACGAGAAGGATCTGAATCGAGGTCCACAGCATCACCCACACAAAAAACGGCACCTTGCGCAGGCTCATCCCCGGGCAACGCATACAGACGATTGTGGCAATGAAGTTTATCCCTGCGGTCGTTGTTCCCAGTCCACTGACGATCAGGCCCAGCGCCCAACAATCGACCCCCGGGCCACGTGCGAACGATGCTTCTGTGAGCGGCGCATAGGCAAACCAACCAATCGCCGGCGGCCCACCCGGCACAACAAAACTGAAGTACACCAACAAGCCGCCGAACAAGGTGGCCCAGAAGCCGAACGCATTCAATCGCGGGAACGCCATATCGCGGGCACCAATCATCAATGGGACCGCAAAGTTGGCGATGCCGATGAGAATGAGCATTCCCATGAAGAACACCATCGTGGTGCCGTGCAGCGTAAAGAACTGGTTGAATGTGATGGGCGGGAGAAGTTGAAGATTGGGTGCCCAGAGTTGCAACCGCATCATCAAGGCTGCGGCCCCAGCCAGCACGAGAAAGACGATTGCCATGAACACATACATGATCCCAATTTTCTTGTGATCAACCGTCACGATCCAGGTATGCATCACCGCCGTCCAGGCGGGAGATTCGGTCGGTGTAATCTCAAGTGGAATCGATGCCATGCTACTGCTCTCGCCTCCGGGTTTGCTCCACAACTCTCGGCATTTGCAACCTGGTCGCTCGTTATTCCAGCGACAGCAGATATCCCATCACGAGATCCATCTCTTGCCCCCGAAGAGCAAACCCGGGCATGAGGCAACCGGGCTTGGTCGCATGAGGGTTGAGAACCCAACTTCGTAGATTTTCCGGCGTATTGGCGATCATGCCGGACGCCAGCGTTTTCCGGGACATCAGGTGCGTGAGATCAGGCCCAAACGTTCCTCGGGCGGCACCAGCATTACCACTGCGAATCGTGTGGCACTCGGCGCATGCCAGTGCAAGGAACTTCTCACGGCCAGCGCGGTGCGAGGGGTTCTCCACCGCGGGTTGGCTTTCCGCCGTGAGCCACCGATCAAAGGCTTCTGGCGATTCGGCCACAACCTGGATCAACATGTGAGCGTGTTGCGTTCCGCAATACTCGGCGCACTGTCCCGAGTATGTACCGGGCTGATCTGTCTGGAGCCACATGGTATTGGATCGCGCGGGCAAAAGGTCTGTTTTCCCACCCAGACGAGGCACCCAAAAGCTGTGGCAAACATCGGCCGATTGTAAATTCAAGTACACCGGCCGCGGGGTGTCGGGGGTGCTCACCGGAATATGCAGTTCATTGGCAGTTGTGAATCCCAGCTTGCGGCCATCGTAACTCTCATACTGGTATTCCCACCACCATTGATGGCCCACCACGGTGATGTGTACTGCCTGGGCTCCCGCGGGCGGTCGATTCGGATCGACACGAACCTCCCAGATCACACGCCCCACGAGCAGGATCAGGACGAAGACAACCAGTGCCGGCCCTGCCGTCCAGGCAATCTCGATGGGTTTGCTCCCATAAACCTGAGGTGGTTCGATCTCGCCGCGCCCGTTACGCCGACGGTTGCGCACCAGCGCGACAATCAGGATGCCCTGAACCAATAGAAAGATGCCACCGGTGATCGCCAGCACCAGGTAAAACAGCCCACGGATGGCTTGCGCCGATGGCGAGGCAGGTTCCAGGATGGACAGGTTGTGCTCGGCGATCGTTGCGACAGCCACTAATACCATCGGCCCGCTCCTCGATCGACGGCGTGTCGATACTTTGAAGTCTGAAGTGAGAACCTAAGTCTCAGGAGCCACACACGCAACTAGAAAAGCGAATCTCGGAATGGCGAATCGAGTAGTTGCTCTCATGAAACCATGCCGAATTTGAAGTGCCCCAAACAGGAACGCGGGTGAACACTATGGTTTTCGGGCCTCGGCTCGTCATGCTGGGCGGGTTGGTGATCCTCATGGGCGTCCCGGCACTGGCCCACGCTGATGGAGGAACGGTTCGGGCCTCGGTTGCCACGGGTGTTTGGCAAATCACGGTTTTTACCGCACCAACGCCACCCCGCGTCGGCATGGTTGATGTGAGCGTGCTGGTCCAGGGTGTCGATTCGGGAACGCTCGTGCCCGATGTTCGAGTTCGCATCGTTGCCACAGCCCACACCGATTCGGCTCATGTGATCGAGTGCTTTGCTACACAAGAGAGCGCGACGAACAAACTCTTCCAATCAGCCGAACTAGAATTCCCCGAAGCGGGTCGCTGGGAGGTGCGTGTTATCATCGAGCGGGGGAACGACCAACGCGAAGCCCGTTTCGATCTCGAGATCGGCTCGCCAATACCCAACTGGTTAGCATTGTTGCCCTGGGTCGGATGGCCCGCGGGAGCCGTTCTGTTGTATACCGTGCATCGGGCTCTGGTGCGGCGCAAACAGAATCGCCGACAACTCCCCGAGTGATCGACTGCGAATCGAATTCGCAACAGCTCAGAGTGCGTGGTAAATTGCAATGACCGCCAACCGAGTTTGAATTGACTGGCCACGATTGGCGAACGCTGCCCCGAAGTTGAGCCTTCTCCTATGTCCAAATCCCGTGCGATTCCGCTTGTGAAACTCGGTGAGATGCAACCCGGCCAGTTTGCGGACTGCTTCGCCCAACTGCTCGAAAAGAAGTTGGGGAACACCCGTGAAGGGAAACCCTTTTACTCGTGTCGCTTTCGTGATTCTCGCCGCATTGTGGGTGTAATGGTTTGGGGGGATGGCGAGCACTTCGAAGAGTGTCGCTCGAACTGGCAACTCGGCGACTTCTTCAAGATCCGCGGGACGCTAACCGAGCATGAGAAGTATGGTCCCAAGTTCGAGGTGGACCAACTCCGCCGGGTGCAAGAGCGTGATCGGGATGATGGGTTCAGCGAGTGGGATTTTGTCGAACGCTCGCGCCGCGATCCCGAAACGCTCTTTGCGGAATTGTGCGAACTGGTTCGAGAGCGGATCGCCGATGTGCCACTCCGAACGCTGGTTGAAGGATTATTGAATGCTCACACACAGGAGTTGAAGCCGTTGCCGGCCTCCGCGCGGCATTATTATCCCTTTGCGGGCGGGTGGCTAGAACACACACTCAACGTGGCCCGCAATTGTCTGTGGCTGGCGGATCAGTATTCGGCCCGCTTTCCCGAGTTGACACCCCCCTTGAACTGCGACCTTGTTCTGGCGGGTGCAGTTCTTCACGATCTGGGTCGCGTGCAAGAACTTGAACCGGCGCTTCCGGGCCAGCCTTATCGTAGCAGTGTGGGCGGTGAACTCTTTGGGCATCTTTATCTGGCACACGATCTGATCCGCGAAGCTGCGCAGCAGGTGCCCGAGTTGAAACCGGAATTGCGAGATCT
>JBGTAO010000011.1:0-16072 GCA_041749835.1 Gemmata sp.
GACAGCCCGACGCCACTCGCCAGCGGTGGAACGACTCGCCACGCTTTGTGGGGCGGTGGCTGACAGTTTCGAGAAGGGAACCGAACTGTTGAAGGCAACGGCCGGGATTCGGTTGAGCGAATCGACGGTACAACGGACCACTCAGGTGACGGGCCACCGTCTCGCCGACCACCTGCGGCATGGGCACGCACCCACTCCCCAACGGTCTCGAGATGGACGCACAGGAAGGCGGCGACCTCCGCACGGCTCCAGCCCTCGCTCACCCGCTGAACGGCGAGACGACGACGGGCTTCCAACTCGGCTGCTGTCCCTTTGCTCCTAATGACGAACAGGTTATGACGAATCGGAGAACTGGACAGGTATTGCTACCTGCGGATCAGTATCGGCTACGCACCGGAAATTGTGCGACTGTGCAAAGAGTACACCCCCAAAAAAGTAGCCTTCTGTTTGGTATACGCGGATGCAGACATTGGCAGAGATGAAGCTGGCAAACATGCCAAGGAGTTTGGTTACACCTGCCCGGCAATTCTTGACCCACAAATGAAACTGGCCCAACAGGTTGGAGCCACGATTAAACCCGAAGCCGCGGTTCTCTCTCCGAAGGGTGAACTGCTCTACCGGGGCCGGATTGATGATCTGTACATCGACTTTGGGAAGAAACGGCTGAAGCCCACCACGCACGATTTAAACGCCGCAATCGATGCCGTTCTCGCCGGCCAAGCTGTGCCAGTTGCTCTCACAAAAGCCCTCGGCTGTTACATCGACTTACCGGACAAGTAATGCCAGTTGGTTCACACGATTTACTTTCTCACTCGGAGGTAGTGGATTTTGCGTGTACGTGTACTGCTCGTTGTCGGCCTGATGCCGTTGGTATCCGCCCCAGCCAGGTCAGCGGATAATGCTCCGACCTTTAACAAGGACGTGGCACCGATTCTGTTTGCACACTGTGCATCGTGCCACCGGACGGGCGAGGTCGGCCCGTTCCCGTTGCTCAGCTACACCGATGTTAAGAAACCGGGAAAGCAAATTGCCGAGGTGACAAACCGGCGAGTCATGCCACCCTGGAAGCCCGTCAAGGGTCACGGTGAGTTCCCCTATGACCGTTCACTTTCGCAAGAACAGATCACCGTGTTCCAAGAGTGGCTCGATGCGGGAATGCCCGAGGGAAAGCCTGCAGATCTACCGCCCTCACCAAAGTTCCCGGAAGGCTGGCATCTGGGACCGCCAGACATGATCCTGAAAGTTCAGAAACCATTCCGCATCCCCGCCGTGGGCGAAGATCTGTACGTGCACTTTGTCCTCCCAACAGGTCTCAAGGAGGATAAATACCTGCGGGCCGTTCAGGTGCTACTCAGCAACAAGCGCGTGGCGCACCATGGCGTTCCCATACTTGACGAGGCGAACGGCACAGCGTCGAAGCTCGCCAAGAAGAACGGTGGCCATTATGTGCAGTTTGGCGGACCAGGGTTTTTACCGCGCGGCTTCTTGCCGGGCTATGCTCCGGGTATGCGAATCCACGAAGGAAACGCCGACCAATTGATTACGCTGTCCAAGGGATTGGATGTGGTATTGCAAATGCATTACCACCCGATCGGCAAGGAGGAATTCGATCAGCCGCAGATCGGGCTGTACTTCACCGATAAAAAGCCGAAGCGCAACTCCAGCGTGATCCTGATGTCGAACAACGACATTGATATTCCTGCAGGCGAAAAGCAATACAAGCGATCGGATTCGTTCACGCTACCAGTGGATTACGAGTTCCGTTCCGTCTTCGCTCATATGCACATGATTGGCACGGAGGTGCGAGTGTGGGCGGAACTACCCGACAAGACAAAACGGGACCTGTTCCTGATCGACGATTGGGACTTTAACTGGCAAGATACCTACTCCCACGCCAAACCGTTTGTGCTTCCCAAAGGCACAGTCGTGAAATCGGAATTCGTATGGAACAACACCTCCGATCACCCGCGTAACCCGAACAGCCCGCCCAAGCGAGTGCGGTTGGGTGAAAACAGCACCGACGAAATGTCGGGGGTGATTCTGGGTGGGTTGCCCGTGCGTGAGGCCGACGAACTCACTCACTGGCTGACCGTGATCGGCCATTACTTCGAGGTTGAACGAAAGGCGAACGAAGCCAAAAAGAAGTGGGAGAATACCAAGAAGTGACTGACATGACGTTCTCAGTCTCGGTGCAGCGTGATCGAAAGCGAGAAATGATTCGCTCCCGATCACGCTGCAACGCTTGATCGTACACGGTTGCGCTACTTCTTCCCAAGACAGTAGAGCGTGCCCTTATCCGTGCCAACAAGAATGCAATCGGCTCCCACCGCAACTGAGCCGGTCACGGGCGAATCGAGTTCCAATTCCTGCAACTTCTTCCCAGTCTTGAGATCGAGCACATAGAAGTTGCCTTCCTGTGTCATCGAGCCAACGTAGACCTTCTCGCCGACGATGACGGGTGAGGCATCGACCTGGCCCGGTGTTGGGAACTCCCATAACGCCTTGCCGGTCTTGGCATCGAGGCCATACACCTTTTTGTCCCGGCTTCCAGCGACGACCACTCCGCTGGCCACTGCCGTGGAGGAACGGAACGGCTGTTGCCGCTTCGGAGGTTCGAAGGCCCACAAGGGCTTCAGCGTCTTCAAATCACCAGCGACCACCTGGTTCGATTCCATGGAGATGAACACGCGTTCGTCTGTCACTG
This sequence comes from Gemmata sp., assembly GCA_041749835.1. Classification (GTDB taxonomy): domain Bacteria; phylum Planctomycetota; class Planctomycetia; order Gemmatales; family Gemmataceae; genus Gemmata. Next base: position 2,705 of record JBGTAO010000011.1, read on the forward strand.
CTCCGGTCGCCAGCGTCTGCCCGCCCAGATCGATCGCCCCCAGATCTTTGCCCGTTTTGGCGTCGATCACATGCAGGATTCCATCGCTACAACCCGTGGCGAATGTTCGGTCGCCCACGACGGCGGCGGCAGCATTGATGGGGCCATCGACCGCGGTGGCCCAAACCTTCTTCCCTTCCATGGACAAACAGTAGAGGTTGGAATCGTGGCTCCCGAAGATGACATGCTCGGCATGGAAGTTTGCTGAGGCGTGGATCTCGCCAAACGTTTCGAACGACCAGAGTACCTTGCCATCGGCTGCGTTCAGGCAATGGAAGCGACCATCGAGATCACCGATGAAAACGCGATCACCTTTGATGCTGGGCGAGGCCTTCATGTAACTCAGCTTGGTCTTCCACTTCTGCTTCCCCGTGCTGAGATCGATGGCGTAGAGGTGCTTATCGAGGGAAGCGACGAATGCGATGCCGTTCGCAATGGCCGGAGCGCCCTCGATTGCGTCCCCGGTTTTGAACGTCCACTTCTCTTCGAGTTGATCCGGCAGTTGGGCAGTGCCGGCTCCCGTCATGAGGGCGTTACCCCGGAATAGGGGCCAGTCGGCACTGGCTGCTGTTGCAACACTGAGACAACCGAGCAATGCCAGGCAAAGGAGTCGGGACATGGATCGGTTCCTTCGAGTTGTGCCAGGTTACCACGCAGCACGATACATCTTCAGGATATCAGCTTCGGTGACGGGCCTGGGATTGAAACGGGCGGTCCACTGTTGATTGGCCTCTTCCGCCAACACCTGCAGAATCGTATCGCTGACGCCACATTCCTTCAGCGTTTGCGGCAGCCCGGCGCACGCGGTCAACTCGGTTACCCGTGCTGCCAGGACTTCGCTCGCGGTTCGCCCGTTATCATGGTCACGCTCGGCCAGCAACTCGCCATACCGGCTGTTCACGGCGGGTGCGTTAAAGCGGATCACGTGAGGAAGCATGACACCAATTGCCACGCCGTGGGTGACACCGTAATGAGCGGTCAGTGGGTTGGCGCAACTATGGCAGACACCGAGCATGGCATTTTCGATTGCCATCCCTGCCAGGTGTGAACCGACTTGCATGGCAGAACGGGCGGGCAAATCGTCGGGGTTGTTGAGTACGGTCTCGAAGTGCGGTTCGAGCAGTCGAAAGGCTGCCAGCGAACACATCTGCGAGAACGGGTTCCGTTTGGTGCAGACATGGGATTCGATCGCATGTGCCAGAGCATCGATGCCCGTGATAGCAGTCACTGATCTGGGTTGTGAGAGCGTGACCTCCGGATCGAGGAGCACGATGCGGAAGGCCGCTTTCCGGTCGCCACAGGCCATTTTCAGGTGCGTTTGCTCGTCGGTGATGAGTGCATAGCTTTGGGCTTCGCTCCCGGTGCCAGCCGTTGTCGGCAGTCCGATAGACGGGAGCATCGGCTTGGTCGCTTTGCCATGACCGCGGTAATCGGCCATGCGACCGCCATTGGTCAGAATGAAGTTGATCCCTTTGGCGCAGTCCATGGAACTGCCGCCTCCCACGGCCACGATGCAATCGATTCGTTCGTTCCGAGCGATCACAACACCATCGGCAACCTCACGCTCGGTCGGGTTCTCCTTGACACCATCGAACAGAAAAACATCGAGCCCGGCGGCTCGCATGATGGCCTCGGCACGCTGCGGGTGCCCCGCATGTTCGAGGCCAGGATCGGTGACGAGGAGCACGCGGGTGCCCCCCAGTGTGCGTACGGCTTCCCCCAGGCGATCGAGGCAACCGGGCTGGGAAATCACCTGGCCCAGCGGCTGGTAATCAAACGACGGCAACAGGTCGGACGGCATGCTGGAGGGCGCGTTGTTTATAGAGGTGGGTAAAGAGGTTGCCTTCATGCGGCTGATCCCAGGTCAGGCGGTTGGTGGGCAGCGGACCAATGTTCAGCCGCTCGATGTTCGAACAAGCCATGCAATCCGCGATGAATCCCGGATCTTCCGTCAGTGCCGTTGCCGCCAGTGTGTACCCGATCCGCTTGAGGAGATCGGACTGCGGATGTTCGATCACGCTGGCATAGGGAAACAGAAACTCCTTGTTCGCCAGTGGATGCTCCGGGCTGTCGCAGCGAATGATCGTGGGTAACAGGTACGCAATGCGCCCGTCCCTGACCAACCGGGGCGTTCCCCGCACTTCTTGTGTCACATCGCGAGCACCCGGAGTCTTCAACCCTTCTTCCACCATGTTATTGATTGCTTCCGCAACTTCAGGCTTGGCGAAGGCGCTGATTTCGCACTGGGGGTCGTCCCAGGGTCGCGGTTTCACCCCGGCCAGCTTCTTGGCCAGCCCCAGCGCCAGGGCATCGGCGTTGCGGGGTGTCCAGACTGCCGAAGCATTCACACACGCTCGCCCACCGTTTGCAGCGATTGCCTCGACCAACAGGTCCAGGTGTTGCTCCCATTGATCGGCTTGATCCTCACCGAAAAGGATCTTCGAGTAGCCGGTGCCGTGGATTTCGACGCGGTGATCGTTCTTGTAAGGTGCCATGCTGCGGTCGTCGCCGAAGGCCATGCTGCGGCCACACAGTCGCAAGATGTCCGCGGAGCCGGCGTGATCGGTCGGGAGGAAGCCGAGCACGTTCGCCGGGATGCCAGCTTTGAGAAACGCTTGCAGCACGCGGTAGGGCGTCCAGGGTTCTTCGCGGCCCGGCTTGAGCAGCAATGGGATCTTGAAGGCAATCGTGGGAACCCACAGTGAGTGGACACCCGGCGAATTGGAAGGCAACACCGCTCCGAACACATTGGTTGTGGGGAAGAATGCCTGCATCCGGCCACCAACCAGGCTGTAGCCCTGGTCGAGCGTTTCGAGCGGTAAGCCGCGGGTCAGGCCGCCGATCACTTCTTCCATGTTCGCTAAGACATACTGAACTTTGCGGGCATTCCGATCGCAGAACACCAGCGCGCTCCCCGTGGTGGCCGAGAGCTTCTGTGTGTATTCGGCAAAGGTCAATTCGGTATCGCCGCACGGGAGTGTAGCGTTCAAGAAGTAGTCCGCGGCCTTCTTGTACATGGCGAGAAGATCGCGAATCGGGATCGCGGCAAGCTGTTTATGGGCGAGCTCCATTTGGCCCAGATCGCGCGCGATCTGGCTACCCGTGACCTGGCTTACCTCGGCCACAGGTTCGCCCGTGACATGGTGAACCAGCGTCGCCTTCTCCAGGCTGGTGTAGGACTTGCCAAAACGTAATGCCGGTATCTGAATCATGGCAGTGAGGGAATGAGTGTGAAAAGAGGCATCGGACGCACAGGCAGAAGCCCTACGGATCGCACGACCCGTAGGGCTGTTCCGGAGGATCAGTAGACGCCAACGACAGTGGTACCCGCCAACTCGCTGAAAGGACGCACACCACTTACACCGTCCCAGGGGAACTTATCGAATGGTCGTTCGCGCTCGCCTTCATCGCGTTCGGGGAATCGTGGTACGAAGAACTCCTTGGTGAAGGTGCTCAGCAACACGCGACCGGTTTCGCCGTAGGGAACGATCTCGTCGAAGTTCTTGGGGTTGACCACCTCAATGACCGCTCGTGGTTGCGGTGCGTAATAGCTGATCTTGAAGCCATCCTCCGGGCCGATCGGCTTCGAGCACGCTAGCCCCATCAGCGTGTTCCCATAGGTGGGAGTCATGTATACATCGCCGTTGTCGAGCATCTCCTCGTAGGCTTCACGGGTGAAGTCGGGCGTGAACTCGGTGCCCCCGGAAAAGATCCCTGTAATGCCGGTGCTCTTGATAGATCGCAATCCGCCGGGCGGAATCGATTTGCCGAGAGAGCGATACTTGTCTTCGAGTTTGCCATTCCGCAGGGCTTCGTCCAGTGCAGCCAGCAGCTTGGGCGTGGTGAACATGCACTTGATGTCGTGGCCACCGGCCAGCACTGTGAGCGACTGATCGATGCAGTGATCCTTGTAGGCTTGGGCCTCTGCGATCTTGCGGTCCTTCAGGCACCTCACGACATAGCGGGGATCGAGATCGACACAGAAGCAGATGCCGCCACGGTACTGGGCCAGATGCTCGATTGCGAGGCGGAGCCGGCGCGGACCGCTCGGCCCGAGCATGAGCCAGTTGCCCCCACGCGGGAAGTATTTGTCGGGTAACGTGTCCGACATCATTTCGTAATCGATTTTGAAGTCGTCGATGACAATGCGGCTCTTGGGCAAACCCGTTGTGCCACCGGTCTCGAAGACATACACACCGCGATCGGCGTAGGCTTTGGGCACCCACTTTCGGACGGGGCCACCGCGAAGCCAGTCGTCCTCGAAGACCGGAAACTTCTTGATATCCTCCCAACCGTTGACCTCGGTGTGTGGGTTGAAGCTGAAGCTTTTGGCTTTCTCCAGCCAGAACGGTGTTCCCGTTTCGGCTGAGAAGTGCCAGCGAACGATCTCACGAACGTGGGCATCGAGTTGGGTCCGGGCGTTCCGGATCTTGTCTTCGAGCGTCGCCCCGGTCACGGATGCCGGCTTTCCAGGTGTATCTTGCATAGGAACGCGGTTGAAAAGTGTGAGGGTGGGGATACCGCGATTTATAGTCGCCACACCAGGGCGAGTTCATCTTGTTCGAAAAGTAGCAGGCGTTGCGGTAGTGGGGCCGAAATCCCTCACCCCACAACGCCTGGTAATAGCCGTGCTCGGGAGCACTACTTACACTTCAACGCATAAAGGCTCTTCTCGGTCATCACATAAATTACACCATTCGCAACCACAGGTGTGGATCGAACGGCCGCATCCATTTCGTTGACCGAAAGTAAGAACTTCTTCTCGATCTCACTGCGAACGCGTTTGTGAATCTCGCGGGCGGCTTTCATGTTCGGGGCGTTCTTAGCCTGTTCGACTTCATCGATCACTTCTTGCTTTCGGTCATGCTTGAAGACATAGAGTTCGCCCGCATCGGTGCCGAGCATGATCTTGTCATCCACGAAGTATGGTGAACCCCAGATGGACGACTTGGTATCGAAGATCCAGAAGTGCTTGCCGGTTTTCGCGTCCAGACAGTGGAGGTACCCTTGCAGTTCTGAGATGTACACGAGATCGTCGATCACGCAGGCGGTGGACATGGTTCGGCCAAATTTGTAGTCGCGTGGTGCCCACTGCCGATCTTCGATCCAACCGTAGCGCCAGACTTCGCCCGAATTTGGGTTGGGTTTCTCTTCCAGCTTGCCATCGGCCAGTTTCTTCCCGGTGAGAAGTGTTTTGGAAATGTCACCCTTGCCCGTGGGTGAGATGCAGAAGAAGTTGGCAATCCCGCTGCTGTGCTCGGGGTCCTGGCCCACACCAATATAGACCTTGTTGTCGACAACCACCGGTGTGCCGATGAAGTCGTTTTTGGTGCCCAGACCGCCCAGTGCGTACACGGCATCTTTCGGGTTGCAATCGAACTTCCAGATCAAATCGCCGGACTGCGGGGCGAACGAGTACAGCCAGCCATCGCCACCCGGGAAGATGACCTGCGGAACGCCATTGATTTCCGCGAACACCGGGTTCGACCACTGGCCGTGCATGATGTTCTTGCCCGGGTCGGCTCGCTTCCAGAGCAGCTTCCCGCTTTTCTTGTCGAGTGCGATGAAACTCGGTGCTTCAGGTGACGGGATGTTGATGTGGCCTTCGTCCACACCATTGGCAGTCACGATGAAGACGATATCGCCGATGATGAGTGGCGAGCAAACGGCGAGGTTGTGGGGGAAGACATTCAGTTCCTTGATCATGTCGTATTCCCACAGAATATCGGCGTCGATGGGAGTCTGATATTGCTCGGTCTGCATGCCTTGATTGCCATCGGCGAAGCCATTGGCATCGGCACAGACCACACTGCAGCGGTTGCTCACGTAATAGACGTTGTTCCCTTCGATGGCTGGAGCGGAGCAGATCCCTTCTTTGGGCCAGTCGTTGACCAAACCACTGGGGAGCTTGTTGTGCACGGCTTGCCAGAGGAACTGCCCCGTCTTTTCCTCGAAGCACATGAGGATACCGCGATCAATGGCATCGCCGGCCTTATCAATGTCGCGCTTGTTGCGCGGTCGCTCGTTGTTGGTGCCAACATAGATTTTGCCGCCCGAGATGATCGGGCCACCGTAAGCGAGATTCCCAAGGTCTGCTTTCCACAACAGTTGGTCGCTTCTCACATCGACCTTCTCGGGAACATTCTTGTCGATCGTATTCAGCATGTTCCGGGCAATCGTCCCGCCAAACATGATGTGATCGCTGGGGCCCGCCTTGGGCGCGGCATTCCGGGCGGCCTCTTCGCTGTTGGAACCGCCCGAGAGCACTGCGGCGAGTCCGAACGAGAGCAGCACCGTGCACCCGAGTAAGGTTTTCTGAACAGCAGAGAACGGTTTCATAAGCAATCCTTTTATCGATTCTTGTGCGGTTAATCGTTCGTGTCGGTCGGAGGTTATCCGTTGGTGCTGATAATCGTTACTGCACGGGCTGCGATTCTCGCAGCTAGGACTTTCCATTCGAAGTAATCATCACGTTGTCGTAGTAGATGTTCGATCCAGGCAGCGAGGTGCCATTTTCCTGCGGAAGGATATTGGGGATGTAGCCGTAGACCGCGGCCGCACCATTGCGATTCGGATTCGAATCTTCGAACTCGATCATCCACTTCTCGGGCTCGGGCGTTCCGCGCTTCCAGACCTTGGCTCGGAGCACGGAAGTCTTCTCTTTCTGTTCCACACTGAATTTCGCGGTGTACCACGTGTCGGGTTCCCAGTCGAAGTTGATCGCTTCATTGATGCGGGGCCGAGCTTCCCAGGTCACGAGCCGCAACTGCCGGTGCTTGAATTCCGGATCGACCTTGCCATCCAGGATCATCGTATAGCGCGAGTTGACCAGCCCGATATCCGGCAGTTTCTCGCGCACTTCCGTTCCGAGCACGTCGGCCTGGATCGTGTAGTTACTCGCTCCCGGCGAAGTGATGTATCCATTGGCACGAGCGAGTGGTGGCTGCGGGGCGAGGTTGAGCTTGGAGAGCACGATCGCGCCATCGGGGAGCTTCTCCACCTGGAATTTCCCATTGGCGTTGATCCAACCGCCTGGAGCACCACCCGGTGGGATCTTATCGAAGTTCTGCATCACCGGGAGTTGCGCCACAACACGCACGCGGGCTCGTGCCTTCAGGTCGCCACTCTGGAAGTCGACAAAGCCCTCCTGGCTCGGCTGCGGTCCAACCGTAAGCACGCCCGATTCGATAGCTCCTTGCAGAGCGGGTGGTTGTGCTCCCTTCGGTGTCTTGGGTGGCAGGGACAACTCCCACTTTTGGGGTGGGCTCGGCCGGTTATCCTGAACCTCACGGCCATTCGCATCGAGGTAGACCACGCGCAACGGAACTTTGCCTCCGGCTTTGGTGCTCACTTCGGCAGGGAACAACCGAACGCCGGCAATGGCGTTCTCCTTGAATGGCGTTTCTGCTGCGAGTTCCTTGTAGGGGCCGCACTCCGGCTTCGCGTCGGGGTCGCCTACACAATACAGGTGGGTACGGGTGGTAAAGTAAAGCCGACCATTCACGGCGATGGGGGTGCCATTGGTTTCGTTGAGCAAGCCACGAGGATCGCGGAACTTGATCTCGAAGGTATCATCGCGATCGGGTTCCTTCTCGCCGTTGAGCGTAAGGATGAGCATGCGCCCCTTGACATCGAAGATGTAGAGCTTGCCATCAGCGACCAGTGGCGACCCACGCACTTCAGTGGCATATCGGTACTTCCAAAGCAGTTCCCCATCACTGGCTTTGAAACAGTAGAGTTCACCGGAATCGCTGGGGCAGTACAGCAATCCATCGGCGAGAGCCGCCGAGGCCAGGCCGAAGCGTTCCGACAGGGGTTGCCCGCGGTTGACCTTGTAGTTCCTGCGGAAGCTATCCCAAATCATCTTCGGTTGCTTGGTGGCCGGGTCGACCTCGCCGGCATCCACACAGAAGACGCGACCCACAGGCGCGCCATCGATGTTGGATTCACCATGGTTGCAGTAGACGCGGTTGCCATCGACCACGGGCGAACCATTGATGACACCCTTGGCCAGGGGCAAAGTCCAGACCTTCTCGCCGGTTCGCACCTTCAATGCGTGCAGGCCACCATCCGCACCACCCGTAAAGAGAAGTCGCTGTCCGTTCACGACCGCGATCACTGGACTGGAATAGTACGTGCCGTATTGAGTCGTGGGATTCAGCGTGGACCACCAAACGATCTCGCCGGTCTTGGCATCGAACGCAACCATGCGGTTCAGGCCACGGGCCTGGTCGCCCCAGTTCGCGTTCATCATCCCGACAATCACCAGGCCACTATCGAAGATGGGAGTCACGACGCGGCCACCATAGCCCGTGACCCGGCCGAGTTCTTCGGTCAGTTGACGGTTCCAGAGCACCTTGCCTTCTTTGTTCAGACACAACAGCTCGCCGGCTGTGGTGTGCGCGAACACATTGCCCGTTGCGGGGTCTGCGGTCAGTGTCGTCCATCCGAGGCGACTGGAGACAATGTCGGTGTGGTAGATGCCGACCACATGTTCCCAGAGCAGTTTGCCGGATTTCTCATCGAAACAAACCACACGCTCGGACTCGCCAATACCTTCACCGAAACCCTGGATAATGTAGATTCTCCCGTCCATCACCAGGGGTGCCGATCGCCCGCCGTAGGGTTGCTCCCAGAGCACGTTCCCTTTCTGCTTGGCTCGCGGGTCAAAGCTGCCCGGGAGGTTCTTTTCGCGCGATTGGCCTGTCTGCTCCGGTCCCCGCCAGTGAATCCAGTCGGCGGCCGAAATCGGAGCACTGAGGATCAGCGTACCGAACAGAGTCAGCGCGATTCTGCGGAGCGCTGTTGGGTGAGGGAGCAGCATAGTAACTCCAAGGTTGAGGCGGAGTGTGTTTCTGGGGCCGAATCTATCGCATAAATTATTGCCGATGGATCAGCCGCTTGGCTTTCATCTCAAAGCGGGGCAAGCTTCCTGGTGAAGCTGAGGAAACATCGACACGAAACAGTAATTCGTCGCGGACAGCACGGGCGACACGCTCGGCGAGCTCGCACCCTTCTCCGGCTAGGGGTTCCACCTCAAGCCGCAGGTCGGCGAGTGGCCCCGAGTGATCGACAATGATCCTGTACTCTGCTACGTCGGCGAACCGCCGCACGATCGCTTCGATAGCGGAAGGATACAAGTTATTGCCGCGAACGTGGATCATATCGTCGGCTCGGCCCACGATACCACCCTGGAGCCGACGCCAGGTTCGGCCCGTGGGGTCCGGGATTGTGGCAACTTGAACCAGATCGCCCGTTCGATAGCGGATCAACGGGCTGCCGAGCCGGCCCAGGTTCGTGATAACCAGTTCACCATATTCCCCGGGTGCTGCCCGCTGCTGGGTGTCGTGAACGAGCACTTCGGCAAGATAGTCCGATTCCAACAGGTACATCTGGTTCGGCAGATCCACAGACTCGACCGCGACCGGGCCTACTTCGGTCATGCCATAGTGGTCGAACACCCGCGCCCCCCAGACCGCCTCGATGCGCTGCCGCGTGGCCGGTATCGTTCCGCCCGGTTCGCCAGCAACAACAACCGTGTGAACCGAGCTGGTCGCCAGATCGATCGCTTCCTTGGCTGCCAGTTCCGCAAGGTGCAGCGCATACGTTGGAGTTGCGAACACCACGGTGCAGGCATGTTCCAGCAGGAATCGTAGCCGCGCGGTGCTGGTCATGCCTCCGCCGGCGATACAGAGATACCCCGTACGGGTGGCCCCCTCAAAGGCGCTCCAGAACCCGAGAAACGGCCCAAAGGAGAACGGGAAGAAGAGGCGATCGCGTACCGACAACCCCATGAAGGGAAAGCTGGTATGCCAGCAACCCAGCAGCCAGTCCCAGGATTCCGGGGTGTCGAGCCATCGAAGCGGATGTCCGGTGCTGGTGCCCGATGTTTGGTGGAGCCGGCAGTACTGTTCAAGCGGGTACGTCAGCGCGGTTCCATAAGGCGGGTGTGCGGCCTGATCCGCAGCCAGTTCGGCCTTGGTGGTAAAGGGCAGAGTGGGCAGGTCGTCGAGTGTCCGGATGCTCTCGGGATCAATCTGCTTCAATTTCCGCGCATAGAACCGATTCGTCGGCACAACAGCCCGGAGCAAGTCACGTAGCCGGGCGAATTGTGCCGCTTCCAGTTCGGTCGGAGGTGTCGTTGGCGTGATCATGAATCGTCCGCAAGTGCGACTTACTTGGCCGCGATGTCGTAACAGAAGAGCAGTTCGTGATCGCGCAAGTACAGATTGCCATTGGCGACGACAGGGTGCGTCCAAAACAAGCCCGAGCGGCGTGGGAACTTGCTCTTCTCCGGGATCTCGAAGCGACCCGTTTCCTTCCAACCCTCCGAGCTTGCTTCCACCAGTGCGCACGTCCCTTTCAGTTCGCCATAGCAGTACAGCATGCCATCAACACACACGACCGAACCCTTATCGAGTTTGTTACTGTTCCACACCGGGTCCGTGTCGTTCTTTTGGTACTCGATGCAAACCCACTTGTTGCTGCGTTCGGCGTGTCCGTAGATGTAGTTGCCGATCCGAACCACCCCGCCATGGTGGTTATCCAACACGGGGTTCTTGGTGTACTGCGAGGTCGCCTTCACGGTGCCCTCTTCCATGGCATCAATCTTGATGAGCTCGCAACCCGCCCCATAACCACTTGTAAAGAATGCCAGACCGTCGTGGACCACAGGGGTTGGAATCACCGCGACGGCTCGCTTCAGGTCGTTCAGCCGCCAGAGCAGTTTGCCATCGGTGGCCCGGACGCCCACTGCCGCAGTCGAGGTCTGTGTGATGTATTGCCGAACACCGCCGATATCGCTGGCGATGATCGAAGCATAGGCGGCTCCGTCTTTGAGATCTTCGGATTGCCAGAGTTTCTTGCCCGTCTTCTTATCGAGCGCCAACAGCGTGCCTTTGCTGCCGCCCGGAGTGCAGATGAGTTTGTCCCCATCGATGAGCACCGATTCGCTGTAGCCCCAGCCTGGAATGCCCCCACCGAAGTCCTTCTTCAGTCTCACATTCCAAACCTCGGCTCCATCAGTCGCTTTCAAGCAACTCAGATCACCGCGCGCGCCGAGTAGGTACATGAACTCCCCATCCACGGTTGGGCTGCTGCGAGGACCGCTCCCCCAGGCGTAACTGTAACCACCATCGCCGGTCGGCAGTGGCTTGCGCCAGACTTCGGTGCCATCCTTGGTGTTCAGGCAAACCGCGAACTCCTTGAGACCCTTATCATCATCCTCGGCAGCGGTCACAAACAGCCGATCGCCCACGACCACAGGGCTGGAATAACCAACACCGCCCAGGTTGACCTTCCAGGCCAGTTTGGGGCCATCTTTGGGCCAGGCTTTCAGCAAGCCCTTTTCGGTGGAGATCCCATCGCGATTGGGGCCGCGCCATTGGGGCCAATCGGCAGCAGATGTTGAGTGAACGCTGGCGAAGAGAATGAGAACACCAACCGCGGCCACACCGAGCAATCGGGGCATCTCGATCATTCCTTATTGGGGTAACAGCGGGACAGACCGTGTCGCAACGAGATTGCGAAAGTATACAGGGTGAGGGCGGCCCGACCAACTCAGGCTCTTGGAGCCTATACCGTTCTCAAACGAAGGGTTTACACGGAATCTTGGCCGAACGTGGGGGTGGCGGGTTGCAAATTGCACAGCCTATGTGCAAGCACGTAGCTGGCGGACGAGCTCGGGCGGTATCACACGGATCGATTGCCGACCTAAGTCGACCTCTAGTCCATCGAAGCCGATTTCCCGCAGCCGGCCCGTGACGATTGAGCCATCCAACAACTCCAGTTCCACCGGTCGCCCCAGCAACCCCAGTCGCCACTTCCAGTCGGCCTCCACGGCAACCTGTTCTCCTGCTAGCAACCGGCCGTACTCGTCATCAAGCCAACGGATAACCACGCGAGCCGTGTTCGGGATGTCGGATGTCTCGGCTGATACCAAGCTCAGAGAAGTTGCTTCGGTTAATCCCGCCTGTTCGAATTCCTCAGCTGTTTGGGACAAGTTCAACCCGATCCCCACCACAGTTGCCGCGCCGGTCTCGATCAAGATGCCGCAGACCTTTTTGCCACGCACCAACAGATCGTTAGGCCACTTCAACCGGGCTTGCACGCCGGTCAACTCGCGTATGGCTTCGGCGACAGCAACCGCGGCGAACGCCGTCAGGATCACGGGGCGACGCAACTCGGGCGGCGGGTGCAGTACCACCGACATTAAGAGCGAGCTTCCCGGTCGGGACTGCCAGACCCGGCCATATTGGCCCCGCCCAGCCACCTGATGATTGGCAATCACGACCATGCCAGCACTGTCCGGATGTGAACAGCACGCGGCGGTCCACGAGTTGGTGCTCTCGAGTTGCTCGTGGAATTCCACACGGCGACCGATGTGGCAGGTCTTCTCAGACCACACTTCGGGTGAAACTCTTGAAGGGTTCACGGGAGATAATCCAGAGCGATATCGAGCGCCACCGCCGAGTGTGTGATGGCTCCCACGCTGATGCGATCAACACCTGTGCTGGCAATCGCACGAATGGTTTCCAGCGTGACTCCTCCCGAGGCTTCCAGCAGTACCGCCGGTGCCAGTGCCGTTCGCTGTGCCACTGCGGTGCGGAGTTGCTGGAGCGACATGTTATCGAGGAGAACGATATCGGCTGCCACGGCCAGCGCAACCTCAAGTTGTGCCAGAGAATCGACCTCCACCTCAATCGAGAGACTCGCATTTCCCGGGTAGGCACGGGCCGCTTCAACGGCCCTCCGCACATCGCCACCCAGGCCGGCCAAGTGGTTATCCTTGATCAGAATGGCATCAAACAGCCCGATGCGGTGATTCACTCCCCCGCCCATGCGGACCGCGTATTTCTCCAGGAGTCGCCAGCCTGGTGTGGTTTTGCGCGTATCCAGAAGCTGAGTGGGAAGTCCGCTGATGGCATCCACGAACTTCCGGGTCAATGTGGCGATGCCGCTTAGTCGCTGGAGGAAGTTCAACGCAGTTCGCTCTCCGGCGAGGATCGAACGGAGTGAACCTGCCACGGTGGCCACACAGTCGCCACGCTCGACCCGCGTTCCATCAGCGATCAGACTCTGGATCTCGAGTTGCGGATCGACCATCTGACAAACCTGGATCGCGGCGGGTACGCCCGCAAGGACACCAGGAGCACGCACCACGAACGCTGACCGTGCCTGGCTTTCAGCAGGGATGGTCGCCAAACTCGTGCGGTCACCAGCTCCGCCGAGGTCTTCAGCGAGAGCAAGCGTGATGAGCTGATCGCAAGCGGCAGATTCGGCCAGGGAGAAGCCAGACATGTCAGTATGGTATCAAGCCAGATGGCGGTT
>JBGTAO010000012.1:0-4165 GCA_041749835.1 Gemmata sp.
TGTTCCGTCAACGGCCCCGCCATCGGGTGAGGACCATTCACGGAACAAAACGACCAGAAAGACAAACAAAACTGACTTGACCTGCACACGGCTTCATAGTCGCTCAAGCTCAATGGGATGGCGAGTTCCTGAAACAGCGTCAACAGATGATTGCATTGTTCGAGCAATCAGCCACACTCCCGAAGCTGTTGCAGAAAGCCGGGTACACCAGCTTTCAGGCTGGCAAGTGGTGGGAGGGCAACGCATGCCGGTGTGGTGGCTTTACCGAGGGCATGACTCACGGTGAGCATGCCAAAGGTGGTCGCCACGGTGATGAAGGGCTGCGAATTGGTCGCGAGGGCTTGGAGCCTGTATTCGAGTTTCTCGATCAGCAGAAGAAAGACGCCAAGCCATTCTTCCTCTGGTATGCCCCGATGATGCCCCATTCACCGCACAACCCACCGGCACGTCTCTTAGAAAAGTACAAGAAGCTTACGAAGTCCGTGCACGTGGCTCGGTACTGGGCCATGTGTGAATGGTTCGACGAAACCATTGGTGATCTCTTGGGCCACCTCGAGAAGAACGGACAGGCCAAGGATACGCTGGTGATCTATTTGCACGACAACGGGTGGATTCAAGATCCGAAATCGCCAGGCTATGCCCCGCGCTCGAAGCGGTCCCAGTATGACGGTGGAATCCGGACACCAATTCTCGTGAAGTGGTCGGGACACACACGCCCGGCTGAGATCGAGCAACTGGCCAGTTCAATCGATCTCGCACCCACGATTCTTCATGCGGCTGGAATCACACCACCCAAGGGACTTCCGGGCGTGAACCTGCTCGATGCCCATTGGGTTGCCACTCGCGCAGCGGTCTACGGGGCGATCTTTGAGCACAACGCGAAGGATATCACGAACCCGGCTGCGAACCTGCAACACCGTTGGATGATCGAAGGCCACTGGAAGCTGATTCTTCCCGCGGTTTCCAAACCGATCGAGGCCAAGCCAGAATTGTACGATCTCTCGAAAGATCCTGGTGAAGCCAATAATCTTGCGGCTCAGCATGGAGATCGTGTCAAGGACTTGACGAAGAAACTCGATCGTTGGTGGACGCCCGAGTAATCGTGAGCGCTTTTGCCACTGCTGCAAAGATGGCATGTATGCCAGAAACTCCTCTTCAACTGCCGCTCGTTTTTGATCTGCTTGCGACGTTTGTCTCGGCGCTCGCGGGTGCACTGGTCGCGGTTCGGCGGCATTACGATTACGTCGGTGTCTTTGCACTGGCCTTCGTAACCGGCCTGGGTGGTGCGCTCATCCGTGATGGTATGTTTCTTCAGGATGGACCGCCGGCTGCCGTGCGGGATAGTCGGTATTTGCTTGCAGTGCTTGCTGCGACACTTTTGGGTGTCGGTATCGATCAGCTCAGTAAATCGCTCTCGCTGGTTGTTCTGGTCTTTGATGCAATCGGGCTGGCTGTCTATGGTGTGGTGGGTGCCGATCGAGCGCTTGCAGTGGGTATCGGTCACCTGGGTGCGGTACTAGTGGGGGTCGTCAACGCCGTGGGCGGTGGCGTGCTCCGCGATGTCTTGACGCGCGAAGAACCCGTCCTTTTCAAGCCAGGGCAAGTCTACGCCACGGCCGCTGCCTTGACTGCCGGTCTCTACGTTGCACTCCGAGAAGGGTGTGGTGTCACTCCTCAACCGGCCGCGTTTCTGGCTGCCAGCGTGGGTATCACGACCCGCTTACTTGCCGTTCGCTACAACTGGAAGACGAGGCCGTTGCACTGGCGGTCGTGGCATCAGAACAGCGGTTCGGTCGGCTGAAGATCACTTGAAGAAGCCGCTATACTTTTTCCCATCCAGTTCACAACTCAGCGTTCCCGCAAACGCTTTCTTTTCTGCGAATGCCTGATGCTTACCAATAAAGCGAGAGGAACTTCCGGCAGGATCACCCTCGCTTGGCTTCGCTTCCAGCGTCACTGCCACTGCGGGTGATTCGCGCAGACCAAGCAGGACAGTTTTGCTTGAGATCGGTTTTGGTGCAGCCGCTTTCCCATCCAAGATATAGACGACAGCTTCACGCGATTCCGGGTTCACTGTGAACTCCAGAATGTAATCGTGTGCTCCCCACTCCGCAAGCGGTCCACCATGCGGCCCGATATCGGGATGATCATGGACTTCTTCCTTGGTGGTGGGCGCTGATGGGGGCGTTGGCGGGGTACATCCCCAACTCGCCACCAGAGCCGCAACTCCCAGAATCAAAGCACTGCACTTCCACATCGCTGTTCTCCTCTCAGAACTCAGCATGAATACTGCACTCACGATTGGGTTCCAAATCCCGTTCCGTCATTAGCATCGAGCCCATCTGTCGCTTGTTCGCGGGCGAGTTTGCTCGCATCGGTGCCGCTGAAGCGCCAGAAGAGCCCGGGGTGAATCAGGAACTCGCACAATGTCGAGGTAATAAGCCCACCAAGAATTACCGTGGCCACCGGGTACAAGATCTCTCGGCCTGGTTGATCGCCAGCGATCACGAGCGGAACTAAACCGATCCCAGCTGTCAGTGCTGTCATGAGTACGGGTGAAAGACGTTCCAGGCTGCCCCGAAGGATCATTTGTTGGGAGAAGGTTTCGCCCTCATGCTTCATGAGATGGACATAGTGCGAGACCAGCAGAATCCCGTTTCGCACAGCAATACCACCTAGAGAAATAAAGCCGACGAGGCTCGCCACAGTCAGCGTCTGCCCAGTGATCACCAGTGCAAGAACTCCACCAATGAATGCCGTCGGAATAGCATTCAAGATTTGGAGGACAACACGTGTGGAGGGGAACAGTAGTGTCAGCACGAAGAAGATCCCAATGAACGCGACACCGGAAAGGATCAGAATCAGCCGGGTGGCACTTTGCTGGCTTTCAAACTGACCACCGTACTCGACAAAATACCCCTCAGGTAACGGAACTTGTGTTTTCACGATTTGGCGGATGTCCCCAACGACGCTGGCAAGGTCACGGTCCCGAGCATTACAGCGAACGATGATGCGCCGGCGGATATTCTCTCGTTTCACCTGGTTGGCCCCGACATCTCCACCCGTGAGCGGTGTGATTTCGGCCAACTGACTCAGGTGAGCGTGCTGGCCGTTTGGCAGCTCCAAATGGAGCTCACCGAGGTTCGCAATATCGGTGCGGTAAGGGTCGTCGAGACGAACAACGAGATCAAAGCGACGTTGACCCTCCAGCACCTGCGAGACCACTTCCCCTCGCAGTGCAGTTTGGATGAACTCCCCAACGAACGCCCGGCTCACGCCGTGTTGCAAGAGCGCTTCCGGCTTCAACCGAATATGAATTTCATCCACTCGGCGGATCTGTTCCACAACGAGCGAACTGACTCCCGGTACGTTGGCGATTTTGCTTTTGATCTGGTTCGCCAACCGAATGAGTACATCGAGATCGTCGCCGGAAATCTTGATGGCAATCTGTGCCGTACTTCCGGAGATCATGTGACTAATCATGTGGGCGAGTGGCTGCTCCAGTTCCAGATCTACCCCGGGCACGGCATCACGGAGATCGGCTTCCAGGGTCTCCAGCACCTCGGCACGGGTCTTTCCACAATCCGGGTTCACGATCAGGATGTTGTCGGACTGCTCGGGTGGGTCGGCGTGTTCATCCATCTCAGCTCTGCCCGTGCGCCGGAGATAAGCAAGGATTTCGCCATTCGGGCGATCGGGTGTGACCAACCGTTCCCGCACCTTCGAATCGATGATCGTGGCAACCTCGTTCGATGCTTCCAACGAAGATCCTGCCGGGAGCGTCACGCTCAACTGCACGACACCTTCATCGAAAGGGGGCAAGAAATCTGCACCAAGCATCGTGAGCCGCCAACCACAATAGGCCACCATGATCCAGGTCAGAAGTAACAACAGCCCTGCCCGGCGCATGCTGAACCGCACGAAGCCGGCCGCAACCCATTTCAGGAGCCGTACCAGGAACCCTTCTCGTTCCCGGTGAATGGCACGAGAACGTGCCAGCAGGTAATACGAGAGAACCGGAGTCAATGTCAGCGACACCAACAGTGACGACAAAATCGAAACGATATACGCCAGGCCAAGTGGGGTGAAGAGCCGACCCTCGATACCCGAAAGGGCAAAGAGTGGCAAGAAAACGAGCACGACAACTAAGGTGCCGAAAACGATG
>JBGTAO010000013.1:0-6433 GCA_041749835.1 Gemmata sp.
CTGCTCGGGTGTGAGTTCGGGGCGTCGGGTTTTGGGTGGTCGTCGTGCCATCGGGCGGCTCCTGCCAGGAGGAATTTCTGACTCACATTCATCCTCCTATCCTCCCAACGAAAAAGCCACCGACTTCCGTGACGCCTACCCGAATGCACCTGCGGGTTGGGGATTCTCACCCCCATTGGTGAATTCGACTGTAGAATCACGCCACAAAACTTGGCGAACGTTTAGCGAAGAGCCACGCCTTGGCGTAAACCCAGAGCCGGTTGCTGTTCAAGACAACATGCCCAGTGCCGCCGCTGCGTCGGGAATACTCATCCCGACACCATCACGGTGACTTGGTGAGCGCCCAACCTTTCGCATCGGCTTTGAGCCCCTGGTGGCCAGCGTACTGATCGTAGACGCGAGTCATCTCCTCGATCGTGTCGAAGTACCCCACCAGAAACGCGGCACCGAACGTCTCTCCGGCCTTGATGGCGCGCCCGCCAATCTCCTCGATCATGCAAACATAGCCACGCTGATGGCACCACGCTTCGGAAACGAGCGTGGGGTCGAGCGTCATGCCGGCCAGCCACGGGCCGTCCTTGCCGGTCTTCGGATCGCGGATGTGGTACGCCCGGATCAGGCGCTTGGGCACTTCCTTCTTGTCCCGAACATACAGGTACTTCTCGTCCGGGGCGAAGTCCTTGGCGAACTCCTTGGCGGGTATCGTGCCGTGATAGCTCAGGTAGACTTCGCTGAACGTGTCGCCGTTGCGGTGCCGAATGTGCCCAGGCATGTCGATTCGCAGGAAGAATGCGTCGCCCGCATTAACGGAAGTGATGCGATCGGCCGAAAGGAAGTAGCGCTTGCCGGCCGGGAACACGATGGTTTGCTCCCACTTCGAGCCGGCCTTCTTCTCGGGTGCCGCCAGCGTGTACGTGAAGTTCTGCTGGATGGAGACAAAATCGGTTCCCTTCGTGACCGTTGGTTTGAGTTGCTTGGCTTTCGTGCAGATCTGCGGACCTTCAACACAGCGCTTGGCACGCTTGCCATGGTAGACGTTGTTGAATTCGTAGGGCAGATCGCCGGGAAGCCGGTCGCGGTAGGCTTCGTCGCTACCGGGCTCCATGACCCAATCCACGATATCGAGGCCGAAGCCGAGGTCGCGGGCACCGGTCTGTGTGTCGTGCAGGCTGCCACCTTCCACACCGCTTACATAGCCCTTCTTGCGAATCGCTGCTTCGAGTTGCGGGCCGACAATCCGGATGCGTTCGTCATCCTCGCTCACCTGAAATGGTGCATCGGCTGCTGCCGCGAGCGGATGCTGAGAAAGAAGCCCACCTGCCGCAGTGGCAACCGAACTGGCCAGGAAGTGACGGCGGGTCTGCAATCGCATGGGGAATCTCCCGGGTTGCATCGGGGTTTACCGAATTGGGCCAACTCGTTGCGAGTATACGCGATGGAAGCAAGCGAAGCGATGAGCAAGCCCGTGGGAGCACGCGGGGTGGGAAGTTCTGCAGTATTCGGTGCTCCATGCGGATAAAATCAGCACTGTCACCTGCCCCGGAGCCTCGTATGCGGTCCCGACTTACACGTGTTCTGTTTGGCCTGTTGCTGGTGTCGCTGGTGGTGGCCGGCTTGCTCCAGGCCGAACCGGTGAAGACGATCGACCCTGAACAACTGGCTACGCTGATCAAACACCTGGGTCATAACGAATTCCCGGAACGCGAACGGGCCAACGAGGAGTTGATCGAGTTGGGTGAAGCCGCGCTGGATCCGTTGCGAGCAGCGGCCCGAGGCAGTGCGGACCCCGAGGTGCGGTTGCGAGCCACTCGCATCATCCGCGCCATTCTGTGGAAAGCCCGCACCAGCAAATCCACCGGCCTCGAGTTGGTGCCGCTGACGCCCCGCGAATATCGGATGGGTTCTCCCAAGAACGAGAGTGGCCGCCGGCTCGATGAACCGGAGCATGCCGTGCTGTTGACCCGTCCGTACTTGATCGGTGTCACGGAAGTGACCCAGGAACAATACAAGAAAGTGATGGACCGCAGCCCCAGTTGGTTTGCGAAATCGGGCGGCGGTAAGGCGCGTGTCGAAAACCTGGACACGAGCGCGTTCCCGGTGGAATCGGTGAGCTGGTACGACGCCATCGCGTTCTGCAACGCGTTGAGCAAGCGGGACGGCTTCGAACCGTACTACACGATGACCGACGAGAAGCGCGACGGCGACTCGATCAGTCACGCCACCGTGCGGATTGCGGGCGGGCACGGGTATCGCCTTCCCACGGAAGCCGAGTGGGAATATGCCTGCCGCGCCGGCTGGTACCGGTCCTACAACTACGGCGGCTTAAACACCGGTGCGCAGGCCAACCTCAAGCCTTCCGCCAGTGCGGGTGGATATGGTGGGGCACACTCCTGGAAAGCGCTTGGCCGCACCACCAAGGTTGGCAGCTACCCCGCGAGCAGCTGGAACCTCTTCGATGTTCACGGGAACGTCGGGGAATGGTGCTGGGATTGGTACGACAGCAACTACTACGCGAATTCGCCCCGCAAAGACCCGCTGGGGCCTGACAAAGGTACGGTCCGCGTGGTGCGCGGTGGCTCGTGGATGGTGGCCGAGGAGAGTTGTCGCTCGGCAAGTCGGCTCTCGGTTGCGCCGGGCGAGCGCAAGGATTACATCGGCTTCCGCATCGCTCGTACACCTTGAGCGGGAAAGCTTGTCATGCGCAGTCGCCTGGGATTGATGGCCGTGCTCGCCCTCACTCCGCTTCTGGTGATGGCACTCTGGGTCTGGCGCAACCCGGGTGAACCTCCGCGGCACGCCCTCACGTTCCGCGATTACAACCTGGTCTTCATCAGCTTCGATGCCTTGCAAGCGGCGCATGTGGGTTCGCTGGGCTATCCGCGCAACATCACTCCCACGATCGATGCCCTAGGCCGCGACGGCTTCCACTTCACGCACGCCTATTCCGTGGCGTCGTGGACCGTGCCGTCGTCCATGACGTGGTTCACCGGTGCCTATCCGTCGCAACATCGCATGGTGAACAAGTTCGCGGTCTACAACGCACGTGAGCAAAAGCTAGCGCGGCTCCGCGAACTCTCCCCGCACCTGGTGACGCTGGCCGAGTTGTTGCGGCAGAACGGCTACGCGACCGGCGGGTTCACCGGTAATGCGGGTGTCAGTGCCGGCTTCGGCTACGAAGACGGTTTCGATGTCTACTTTTCCGAACCTGGCAAATTCGGCAGCATGGACCGCAGCATTCCCGAAGCGCTGGCCTGGTTGAACCAGAACCAACACCAAAAGTTCTTCCTGTTCCTGCACGGTTACGATGCGCATGGCCAGAGCACCCCGGCGGTGGGCTACGATTACCGCTTCGTCGATCCCGATTACGATGGCCGATTCACCGGTTCCACGGCGGAGCAAGAGGCACTCCGAGAAGAAGGGCTCGCACGTGGGCAACTGGACCTACGCGAGGCCGATGTTCGCTTCTGGCGCGCGATCTACGACGAGAAGGTTCAGCGGGCCGACGAGAAGCTCCGCCACTTCTTTGCCGAGTTCGATCGGCTCGGGCTCACCGAGAAGACGTTGTTCGTGCTGACCTCGGATCATGGCACGGAGTTCTACGAACATCGCCGCTTCGATCACGGTTTCACACTCTACGACGAGCAAATTCATGTGCCGCTGGTGTTCAAGCTCCCAGGAAAGCGCGTGCCACCCGCACGGCTCGAACCGCGCATCAGCAGCATCGACGTGATGCCCACACTGCTCGATCTGTTGGACGTCTCGCTACCCGCGGCAGTTCAGCAACAGCAATTGCAAGGGGAAAGCCTCGTGCCTGTGTTCCTCGGCGAGCCCAGCAACCGCGACAGCTTCTCCGAGACCGACTACCGCGAGTACACCTTCAAGCGCTCGATCATCACCCCGGATGGCTGGAAGCTGATCATCACACTGGAGAGCCAGACCCGCGAGCTTTTTGACCTCAAGACCGATCCCGGTGAAACGAAGAATCTGTTGGCAACCGAGCCCGCACGCGCAGAAGATTTGCGACTGCGGCTGTTCGCTCACTTCCGAGCGATGGGCCACGATCTGACGGCCCGCCGCTGGGAACCTGGCCTCAACCCGGTTTACGCGATGCAAGGGAAAGCAAAGCCCAAGTAACGAGACGATTTCACCCGCACTCTTGAGGAGAACCCGACCATGGACCCGATGCTGGCCAGCGTGCTCGGCTTCGTTGTGGGAATGCTTCTGATGTTCCTCCTCATGTCGGTGGGCAGTAAGGGCCGCCTGGAACGCAAACTCGACTTGATGCTGCAACATTCGGGAATTGACGTGACGGCTACCGCGGCCGTGGAAGCTCGCAAGCTGATGGAGGCCGGGAAGAAGATCGAAGCCATCAAGGTGTACCGCGAGTTGACCGGCTGCGGGCTTGCCGAAGCCAAGTCGCGGGTCGAAATGCTGCAGTGACGTGGAACGCGAAGCATCCCCCTCAAGAACACCACCGGGGGCCGTTTAGCCCCCAGTTTACCATCACCGAGTATTCTGCTGACTCAGCGCGGTGCCGACACATCGTAGCGTGCCAGATCAACCGGTGTCGCGCCGGGAATGTTGGGCCGCGAGAACAGCCGGCGGGTTTGCTCGTCGGTGAGTTGCTGATTCACCTGAGCGCCATCGAGCGACAGGTCCATCTCGAACTTCTGCTCTTCCCAGCGAAGCACGATCTGAGTCGGATACTGCACTGTGGCACCGGTGGCCGCACGCGGATCGGCTCCCGGTGTTCCCGGTGCAACTGGTGCAACTGGTGCTCCGAGTGGAACTGTGCGTGCGCTCTTCACGTCGGCCACACAGATGATCTTTCCCTTCATGTCGCGGATCACGTGCCGCTTCACCTGGGGGCGAGTCCCCGCGGCATCATCGGAATCGAAGATGACTTCTTTGCGGACCTGCAAGCCGCTCGGTGTGGTGGTCTGCCAACTGAGCGTGTAGGTGCGCTCCTTCTCGTTCACCTCGGCGGTGTACTGGTGCGTGGCCGGGTAAGTGGTCATGCCGAGTGCCTGCATGACCCAATCCGGTTCAAAGGGAATTCCACCGGGTAGCTTGGCGCGACCGTTCTCGAAGTCGGTATGTGAAGCGAAGACGAACATCGGCTTCACCGTGGGGGCATCGAAGTAAACCCAGAACTGATCCGGGTTCGAACCGAGGTCCACCTTGGCTCCCATCGCTCCGCCCTGCCCGGTCATGCGGAAGTTGCGGGGCTGGCTCGCCGCCAGGTTACCGCGCAACGAGGGCATGGGAACGCCGTGATCGCGGGCCACCAGTCGGGCTTCACCGTACGACAAAGTCTGGATCTTCGCGGCCTGGATGTTCAAATAGCCCGTGAGCTGGTCGGCCGTCACTTTCTGAATCGGGCCGCTGCCACGTGGCGGTTCCTTGTTGATGCCCATGTTATCGCGAACCCAGGTGCAACCTGCACCCGGAGTAACCAAAGCCACTATGATGAGCCAGCGGAGCGTACGCATAGTCGTTCTCCGGCGAGTGGGAGCAAAAGCCCCGAACCTTGGATCTTCTGCACAAATCGGGGCCACACACCCCACTCGCCAACACCTATTGCCACCCCAGCACACGAAACACTTCAGCCTGAACCGCGGTCGTTTGATCGTCTGTCAGGCGTGGATCGACCACCTGGTAGATCGCGCCACCCTTGGCATCTTTGAGCAGCAGCACGTCGCGCCCGGTCGCGTCGCGGGTCACATCTTCGAAGCGGAACCGTTTGCGTCGCATCAACAACAACGCCGCGACATAGCGAAAGTTCCGGGCGCCGTCTTCGGCAGAGTCTTTGAGCCGATCAAAGCAGTCGAACAAGATATCGTCGTTGATGACGGGCTTCCGGGGCTTATCGGCTTCCGGAACGCAGCCTTCCCAGTGGGCGATGGCGCGGTCGGGAGGTCCGGGCCACGCTTCGGCGGAGTAGTCGATCCGAACGAGTTTGCCCGCCTGTTCACTCAGTGCAGCGTGGTAGCGTTCGCCGGGCTTCAGTTCTCGCCCGGTTGCGGCACACACACGGCCCGGTCCCTGGATCTCGTAGTCCGCCATCGTTGCCTCATTCGTCGGCCCGTGGTCCTGGCGGCCGAACGCTTACCACTTCATGGTACCCCTCCAAGCTGTCCACCGACAATCACGGACGGGGTGGCGATGTCACACTTGGCAAGCCGGGCGCAGGGGTTATTCCGGCTGGGCCAGCGGGGGAAACCGGGGCAACCAGGCGATCCAACTGTTCTTTGAGTAGGAATCCCGTTTCGCCGCCCACTCCCGTCATGGTCCAATCCACCCGACCCCGGCTATCGATCACTGCGAAGCGGGGTACAGTTTCGATTCCGTAGCTGGGAATGGCGGTCGCTCCATCGTGGATCAACGAGAGTGCCAGCTTCAACCGATCACGGTCCTTGATGCCGGCCGCAAC
>JBGTAO010000014.1:0-3211 GCA_041749835.1 Gemmata sp.
AGGGCCAGAACCACGATGACTTCGAGAAGCGTGAAGCCACGGCGGGGAATCGGTTTCATGATTGCACCGGGGGTGGAGTCCGATCGATCGCGCCGCGGCGGCGCAGCACCAGCGCGACAATCAGCAGTAGCAGCACCGCACCAACACCACCGGCAACCCACCACATCCAGCGCTTGCGGTGCGGTGGCTCGATCGCCGTGTCCATCACGGGGTTCGTGGGGGCTTCCGCTGCCATCTTCATGATGTGTTCGAGGTCGTCGGGGTGGATTCGCTCGACACGCCGCGTCTCGAAGCGCTCCTTAAACTTGTCATGATTGAGAACCATTGTGCCTGCGGGTAATTCGATGGAGATGTCGCTTTCGGCCGGCAGCGTTTCGGTATCCAGTTCCGTAACCTTGCATTCGTAAATCCCGACGATCCCGGGCGGATCGTGCTTGGTTTGAATGAACAGCGAGCGCATGGGAAACCAGCGGCCGTTCCCGCAATCACGGACCTCGAACACATCGGCTTGACCCCATTCCTCCTTGTTGGCCAGAAACCGCCGGCGGATTGGGAGAAAGCCGCGTTCGGGGTCTACCCCGATGATGTTCTCGCTCCCCTCGCTATCAGCAAAGCGGAGTTGGACTAACTGCCGGCCATTGATCGTCTCGTTCGTGATGGCCGCCGTACGTTTCCCTTGCATCACATCGCGAGCCAGACCGGGTAATGTCTCTGAGGTTGTGCCGTACCACAGAGCGCGAAATGGAGTTTCATCGAATGGTCGCTCCTCGAGGTTTTGAGCCAATGAGGCCGAACGCATTCGGGGTTCATAGGTGAGCGATTGTTTACCGTTGGTCAGAAATCGAGTAGTCTGGAAATAAGAGCCTGGGCCAATCAGGAGTCCCGGGTGACCCGGGAACTGTTCCAGTTTCGGATTATCCAGGCGCTGCTTGGTCCGCGGATCTTCCTCAAGCCGCACCACGGAGTTGCTGCCACGTTTGAGCCAGATCGCTTTGCCAACTTCGCATTTCTCCAGGATGAATTTCCCGGCGAGGGCATCCTCGGTTGTTTTGGCATAGCCAGCGGTAATCGTGTAGCGGCAGGTAATCCGGTCGAAGGAATCGAGGTTGGCTTGATAGGCATCCGAATAGATCTGCGGCGATTCGCGTGGTTGCGCGGCCACCCCGCTGCAAACTGCAATTCCGGCGAGCATCGGAACGATACGTGACATCATCGGTTCAGTTCCTCATGAGTGATCGGTCAAGGCGGGAATCCTTTGGCGTTTACTCACTCCGGAACACTATTTTTAGGCGTGCAGCCTGGATTCTTATAGATGGTATGGCGCGAGGCTGTGCCCGCGCACGCTGCTAGTCCATAGAAATCCAACACAGCGCAGGGAACCCCGTCGATTTCAGCGCATTCAATTCCAGCATAATCAACACACTTTCCATAGTCCTTCTTTGCAAATCTTTTGACACTGACTCGGATCGTCGTGTCATTGGGAGGCACAAATCCAGGAAAAACCTTCTGGCAATTCTCAACAAAGCAGGGTGTGGCAATCTCGGAGCATGCTTTATTGGCATGCTTGGTTGTGGTTTCACCTTTTTTGAAGTTAAAATCTGACTCCTTATAAATCGTAATCACGTCATCAGCAAAGCCGATGTGAGCCATCAGGCCAATGATCAGGCCAGCCAGGCCAATCATAGCAGCTACTCGGGAACCCATTGTTTTGCTCCTTAAGTACAGTTGGTAGGAATTAACTACTTTTTCGATCCTGCTGGTCTCAAGATCGATACCGAGGTGGTAATGGTTGCCACACCGGTATGGTTGGTTTGCACGGTCATGGGGATGTGACAGGAATCACGGAACTCGGCAGGCTTCACGGAAATATCGAGTGCGGATGCACCGTTGGTCTCGGGGCGAAGAGTTAACTTCACACGCGGGTCGGGCGATGTGGCACCCGTGATCTGCGTGCCAGGTTTCGGCCGCAATACCACGGTGCGCTTCAGCTCAAATTGAGGTTCGTCATTCCGGAGTACAAACACCGCTTGTGCGGGATACAGGTCTACAACACTGGGAACGTCCCAGTACAGGCTCAGGAAGGGCGGGCGATTGATCAAGTCCACGGGGCCAGCGGGCATCACCTGGCCTTTCCCGCGGCCAGCCGTGTCCGGTACGCGAATGGCGATACTCATCGGGAGCGTTCGCACCACCAACCGCGGCCCCAGTGGTTCCGTGCGTGCCACGCCCGGGGTGGCCACCACGCCATCACCGGTCACATTCCACTCGGGTACCGGTGGCAATTCCTCGATGGTCGGTGCCACCTGCCGGAAGTTGACTTCCGTGCGCAGTTCCTGACCGGGTGCCACGGTTCCCCAGTCCTTCGATTGGGGAACAAATTCTTCGGGCAGTTCGATTGGCACGCGCACTTCCGCAGCCCACACCCGCTCCAGTTGATCGACCCACTCGTTGCGGAATCGTTCATTCCCGAAGCGCCCCCGCAGTTGCACTCTGAGCCGGGCCAGCGTCTCTTGCCCGGGAGCGAGTTCCGCGGAATCCAGCGTTACCGCGGTACAGGCACAGGAAACCTGGGATTGCGTGAGCTGAACGGTGTCCGCGGTGGAGTTTGTGATGCGAACGGAGAAGACCGCCTCACCCCGAGACAAGATCGGCGGTTCGTCGAGTGCAAATGTGAAGGTCTCAGGCGTGGGGTTCGTTTCTGGCAGCTGTGTGGGTTCTGCACGAGTGGCCCACCGAGCAGCGAGTGTGCCTGCAGCAATTGCCACCAGTGTCGCCAATGTCAAGTAAAAGTACTTGCGCACAGAATCCCTCAAAACGTGCCTCAAGAAGCAACTGCTCACCAAGACTACTGCGCCGTCGCTTGATCTGTCAATTGATGAGCAGAATTTTTCATATCTCCAATCGGATTGCCAGCCGCCTGCGAAGCTGTACCCGTAACGGGATGATTTGGTCCGCTTCCTGAGGGTTCACGGCGATGCCCAGCTATTCCACTGGCCGCGGTCGGCCTTTTCCGCTGGGGGTCACAGCCGGACCCGACAGCCACAACTTCGCGCTGCTCTGCCGCCACGGCACCAAGGTCACGCTCGTCTTGCTGCCAGATCAGGGAAACACCGAGCCACGAATCGAGATCCCGCTCCATCCCAGGCAAAACCGCACCGGCGACCACTGGCATATCCGTGTCAGCGGGCTTCCCCCGACATTCTGCTATGGT
>JBGTAO010000015.1:0-2492 GCA_041749835.1 Gemmata sp.
TTGCTGGCACTCGGAATCGAAACGATCACTCGGCGCGTTCTCCTGCTGACCGACTATGTCTGTGACAAGGCACAGTCACAGGGATGGAGTATCTTCAGTAGCCGTACCGGCTCGGATCAGTCGGGAATTGTGTCGCTGACCCACCCCAGCCTTTCGGCCCATCAAGTCATGATGCAATGTCGCGCGGCAGGTGTGATCGTGAATAACCGCGCGGATCGGATTCGCATCAGCCCCCACGCCTACAACACGGAAGCAGAACTCGATCGGTTTCTGGATGCTGCGAGGTAACTATGGCCAATTCGCTGAACCCCCGGATCGCTGTCTACACGGGTACCTTTGATCCCGTCCATCGGGGCCATCTCGACATCATCCAACGTGGCAGCCGGCTTTTCGAGCGCCTGATTGTCGGTGTGGGGATCAATCCCGATAAAGCAACACTCTTTAACACCGAGGAACGAGTTCAATTACTGCGGCAAGTCGTTGGTGATTACACCAATGTGGAGGTGCTGGCTTTCAACGGGCTGGCCGTCCGATTTGTGCGCGAAACCGGAGCCCGCATCATGATCCGCGGCCTGCGGACACTCAGCGACATGGAGTACGAATTTACAATGTCACTGATGAACCTCCATCTCGACCCCGGAATCGAGACGGTATTTCTCATGGCGAAGGAAGAGTTTTCACACGTCAGTAGTTCCCTCTTGCGACAGATTGCTGCACTGAGTGGCGACCTCTCCAAGTTCTTGCCGAATGTGGTTCAAGACGCATTAATCGTCAAAGCCACCGCGGGAAAGTAAACCGTTCAGCAGTGCGGTTGGTGTGTTCTACAGTATGGGAGATTCTGATTGGCCAACCATCACCTGAGTTGAAGTGGACACCCCGAAGGATCGTGCGATGCCAAAACTTTCCCTGACAGTCGTGGTGGCTCTTGTACTCGCCGGTGCGATTGGTTACCTCGCCTTCGATCCTGATGCAGCACGTGATCTTTCGGCATGGGTCAAACGACAGGTGAATGGCCGTGATGTTCCCGATGCCAAGTCGCTGGGTTATCACAGTTACCGGCCCGTGACACCCATGCGATAACGATTGCAGTTCCGCGTTAGGCCGGCTGCTGCAACCCGGTAGCAGCTTCGAGCTCATTTCTTCTTCTGCGGAATTAACTCCAGTGCCAGCAGTTTGTCTTTCCCGCGAACATAGAGCAAACCATTACTCAAGACGGGCGGAGCCCAGCAGGGATAATCGAGTTCCGCGATCTGGTACTTCGAGATTTCCTCGTATTGCTCAGGGTTCACCTTGATCAATGTGAGCGTGTTGTACTCGGAAAGGCTGATGAGGTAGCCTTCTACCAGGAGCACTGTAGAGCGGAACGTACGGCGTTTGCTCCACTTGACTTCTCCCGTGGCTAACTCCACACAACGCAACTCCGCATCGCTATCGTGTCGGCCACTACACCCGTAGACAAATCCATTCACATGAATGGGCGTGTTCCAGTGGCACAGCAATGACTTGTCGAAGCGATCTTTCTCCGCATCGCTCCAGATCACCTTGGGCTTGCCACCTTTGAGGTCGATCCACACCGCCCCAAGTCCGTAACACTCCGTCAGCAAGACCTTCTCGCCAACGACGACCGGGTTCGCCGCATTCACACTTTCTTCGAGTTTGGCGCGCCACGGAAAGCGAAAGCGTTCTTCAGCCGTTTGCGGATCGAAACCGACTAACCCTTCGCGGGCAAAGTAGAGTGCAGTCCTTTTTCCGTCTATCGTGGCCATGGTGGGGCTGGAATAGCTTGCCAGGAGATCCAGCTTGGCATAGCGGACGGCACCCGTCTTCTTGTCTAAAGCGACAATACCAGTTCCATTCGGCTTCACCTCGCGGAAATCGGCCGGTCGAGGTCCCTTCTGGCTTCCACCAACGGGAACGATGAGCAGGTCGCCTTCAACGAGTGGAACACTCCCGACGCCAAAGAAGTTTTGCTGAAAGTGATAGCGGGCTTGGGTATCAAACTTCCAAATCTCTTTCCCCGTCTCAGTTGAAAGACAATACACCATGCCATCCATACCGTGGAGATAGACCCGTTCAGCATCAACAACAGGGCAAGCACGTGGGCCAGGATCGTAGCCATAGTAATCAACGTAATTCGTGGTGTACTCGAATTTCCAGAGTTGCTTCCCGGTTGCGGCGTCGCGGCAGGTGAGCCGTGCCTGATCACCAAAACGATCGAAGTGATACAGCTTCCCGGCCTGGACCACAGGCGGGGCATACCCGGAACCGAGCTCACATTCCCAGACCTTCTTCAAGCCCGTTTTCGGCCACGGTGCGAGTATCCCTTTCTCGGAAGAGGTCCCATCCTGTTTCGGCCCGAGCAGTGTTGGCCAATCGGCACCGGTTGTGTCGGTGACCGTGGCGACCAGGAGCACGACACCCAAAAACGTACGCTTCATGGATTCACCAATCGGTTGTGGGCGTCTGCAGTTGTTAGCGGCTGCCGACATAGG
>JBGTAO010000016.1:0-9219 GCA_041749835.1 Gemmata sp.
TGATGGCGTCGCGGGTGGCAACCCCCAGACACAGACGGGCACCAGTGGCGGACTCTTTAAAACCACCGATGCGGGCAAGACCTGGGAGAAGATGGCCGGGGGCCTGCCCGAAAAAGCGGGTTATGGCCGTTGTGGTCTGTCTGTCTACCGCAAAGATCCCAACGTGGTGTTCGCTGTGGTGCACACGAGTGATACCTCTGGGCAGAACTCCAACTCGGGCCAGCCAGCAACGCCCGCGCCAAAAGATGGGAAAGAACGGGTTGTCGGTCCCTATGAGAAGGGCGGTATCTTCCGCTCGGAAAACCAGGGCAAGACCTGGAAGAAGATCAACGACCTGGTGCCCCGTCCGTTCTACTACGGCCAGATTCGCGTGGACCCAACCGACGAAAAGAACCTCTTTGTCCTGGGTGTTCCTTTCTACTACTCCGGCAATGGCGGCGAGACCTTCTCGACCATCGCTCGGGGAACGCATTCCGATCACCATGCCCTGTGGGTCAACCCCAAGAACCCGGAGCACCTCATCCTGGGGAACGACGGCGGGCTTTACGTGTCCAAGGATCGCGGCAAAACGTTCGAAGCGAAGCGGGGAATGGTGATCTGCCAGTTCTATGGAGTGGCGGTCGATATGCGGACTCCCTACCGCGTATATGGTGGGTTGCAAGACAACGGTTCTTGGGGTGGTCCAGTAGCGACACCTTATCCTGATGGTGTCACGATGGCCGATTGGCGGAGGCTATTGGGTGGCGATGGCTTTCAGGCCGCCGCCGATCCCAATGACTCTTCAACGGTCTATGTCGAAAGTCAGTACGGCAACCTGAGTCGCGTGAACGTGGGTGCTACCCCGGGTGCGAAAGGATCGCCGACGAAGCGAGCCCGTCCGCCCGCAACCAAGGGCGAGAGTGTACGTTACAACTGGAATGCTCCAATTCTGCTTTCGCCCCATGACAGCAAGACGCTCTATTACGGCCCGCAACACCTCTACAAGAGCACGAGCCGTGGCGATAAGTGGGAGAAGATCAGCCCCGATCTTACGGCTGCGCCCAAGAATGAACGCATCACTAACAGTGGGCATAGCATTCTGAGTATCGCCGAATCTCCAGTGAAGCAGGGTGTGCTCTGGGTGGGGACCGACGATGGCAAATTGTGGGTTTCCAAGAATGATGGTAAGGATTGGACCGACCTGACCGACAGTCTCCCCGATCTCCCTACGGCACGGGCCATTCCCAAGATCGAATGCTCTCACTTCGATGCTGGCACCGCCTTTGTCTGTGTCGATCGCCATCGGAACGACGACTTCAAGCCGTATCTGTTTCGGACCACGGATTATGGCGAAACCTGGCAATCGGTGGCCGCGAACCTTCCCACAGGCGCGGTCGTAGGCGCGATTCGGCAGTCGTCCAAGGTGAAGGACCTACTGTTCGCGGGAACGGAGATCGGGCTATATGCCTCCTTCAACGGTGGGAAATCCTGGCTTCACCTGGATCAGACCGGGCTACCCAAAGGCATTCGTGTGGACGATCTCGTGATTCACCCTCGGGAACGCGATCTTGTCGTTGCGACCCACGGTCGTGGAATGTGGGTCATGGATATCGCACCGCTTGAACAGCTCAGCGAAAAGGCACTGGGTGCCGATGCGTACCTCTTCGACATCAAGCCCGTGACCGTGATGAAGACGGAGGAACGTCCGGCTCCTGGTGCTCGGGCAGGTACCACTCCCAAGGGAGCGTTCACTGCACCGAATCCACCCAATGAAGTCGTGGTGTCATTCTTACTGAACGGTGATGGTCCCGAGCGGGTGATGTTCAGTTGGAAAGGCAGCGATGGGAAAGCCGGTACCGCGTTCCCCATCAAGGGGCCAGGATTGCACTACCGATCGCTGGGTGAATTCAAGCCAGGGACGTACGAGGTGACACTTGAAGCGCGTGGGGTCAAGAACACGCGGGAACTGGTCGTGAAAGAACCCGAGAAGATCGTGGAGAAAGACGAGCCCAAAAAAGACGAAGTGAAGAAGAAAGATGAGGTGAAGAAGAAGGACGGCTGAGCGTCTTCTCGGAGTCGCAATCGGCAACTCCAGAACGGACGTGTTACAAGTCGTTAGCCCCAGCAGCGACCGTGGTATCCACTGCGGTCGCTCGATGATTCTGGCAAGTCCGAACCCATCTCACTGTCTTCACGTCGCTGACCATGTACTATGCTCCTCACGCCGTGGGAGGTTGTAGCTGTATGACTGCGTGCCACACGGCGTTCTTCCAGGGACTCCAGCCATGTCGAGTGAAGCCGAACTGAAGGCCGCAGGCGAACAGTACATTCCGAAGGACTACGACCCGGCGCTTTACAAACTCCGCCACTCGTTGGCTCATGTGATGGCACAGGCAGTGGTGGAGAAGTTCCCGCAGGCGCAACCCACGATCGGGCCGCCCATCGAGTACGGCTTCTACTACGATTTCGAGCTCGACGTGAACCCCACCGA
Source organism: Gemmata sp. (assembly GCA_041749835.1). Taxonomy (GTDB): domain Bacteria; phylum Planctomycetota; class Planctomycetia; order Gemmatales; family Gemmataceae; genus Gemmata. The sequence goes on from JBGTAO010000016.1 coordinate 2,471, forward strand.
AGGCGATCTGGAATGGATCACCAATCGGATGCGGCAAATTATCAAGGGCAAGCACAGGTTCTCCGTCCGCGAAGTGAACGCGAATGAAGGCCGCGAGATCTTCAAGGATAACCTGTACAAACTCGAGTTGATCAACGGCCTTACTCAGGGACAGGATGAGTACGGCAACGCCGCAGGTAGTGCTGCCACGATCACGGTGTATATACAGGACAAGTTTACCGACCTCTGCCGTGGGCCACATGTCGAATCGACCGGTGATCTTGATCCGAAAGCGTTCAAAATTACTCAGGTGAGCGGTTCTTACTGGCGTGGCGACAGCAAGAATAAAATGCTCAAGCGCTTTCACGCCACCGCCTGGGCCAATGCCGAGGATCTGAAGGCCCACCTTGCCCGAGTTGAGGAAGCCGCCCGGCGAGACCACCGCAAGGTTGGCCGCGAGTTGGAACTCTTCGCCAACGAACCGCTCTTCGGCTCCGGGTTCCCGATGTTGCTACCCAAAGGGGCAACGATTCGCCGGCTGTTGGAAACATACATCACCGACCTTGAACGCAAGGCCGGCTACCTTCATGTTTACACTCCAGACGCGGCGAAGAAGGAGCTGTATATTCAGTCCGGGCACTGGGAGCACTACAAGGATGGGATGTTCCCCCCCATGAGCCTGGGCGAAGAGGAAGAGCTCGTTTTGCGGCCCATGTGTTGCCCGCACCACATCCAGGTTTATAAGAGCCGACCCCGCAGTTACCGCGATTTACCTGTTCGTATCGCCGAGTTGGGTACCATGTACCGCTACGAGCGCTCCGGTGTGGTCGGCGGTTTGAGCCGAGTTCGCTGCATGACGCTGAACGATGCCCACCTGTTCGTGCGCCCGGATCAGGTCAAGGCCGAGATCGCCGGCGTGCTGGCACTGATGAAGCGGGCCTACGCCGACCTAGGCATCAGCGAATACCGCTTCCGCCTCTCCAAGCATGACGCCGCCGACAAAGTGAAATACGTGGATAACTCAGCCATGTGGGAAAGCGGTATCACGATGCTCCGCGAAGTGCTGCTGGAGTCGGGCTTGCCGTTCTTTGAGGCAGACGGCGAGGCGGCGTTCTATGGCCCAAAGATTGACGTTCAGGTCAAGGATGTGATGGGCCGTGAGGAAACGCTCAGCACGATTCAAGCCGATCAGCACCTACCAGAGCAGTTCAAGCTGGAGTTTAAGGACGCGGACGACACTCCGAAGCGGCCGATCATGATCCACCGGGGTGTGATCAGTACCATGGAACGGATGATCTCGTACCTGATCGAGCTTTACGCGGGTGCATTCCCGGTCTGGCTGGCACCCGTGCAAGTCACGCTGGTTCCCATTGCCGATCGCCATTTTGAATTCGCTCAGAAACTCGCCGACCAACTTGTGGACAAGGATTTCCGCGTCGATGCGGATCTGAGCGACAAGCGGATGAATAACAAGATCCGTGAAGCGCAGCTGCAAAAGGTGCCGTATATCTTGGTGATTGGCGACAAGGAAATGGCGGCTAATGCCGTGGCGGTGCGGTTGCGCACAGGCGAAGACCTGGGTGCCAAACCCGTGGGCGAGTTCCTCGCGTTGCTGGAGCAGGTGAATTTATCACGAACGCACAAGTTGTTGCCATGATCTCAATTTGGCCCGGGTTTCGCACCCGGGCCGCTTCTGATGGGTTTCGTGTTCTAGTCTCTGATGGTAGTTCTGTCGAACCTGTCGCGTGGTGCCTCGCTTGATTCCTCCCGACGTCATGATTCGCATTTCGGGGTTACGTGTCCTGTATGGCTCGTTTGCAGCCGTTGATGGGCTCGACCTCGATATCCGCCGTGGGGAACTGTTTGGCCTTCTTGGCCCGAACGGTGCCGGCAAGTCGACCACTATTCGCGTGCTGATTGGGCAGCGCACCCCCAGCGCCGGAACCGTGACAATTGCCGGTCACGATGTGGTTCGGGACTGGTCGCGGATCAAGCCCCAATTCGGCTATGTGCCCGATCGGGAGAATCACTTCGAGGAGTTCACTGGTCGCCGCAACCTCGAATTCTTCGGGCAACTCTACGGTGTGCCACGAATGCGTGCCCAAGATGTGCTCGAGATGGTGGAACTCGATGAAGCCGCCGACCTGCCGGTGCGTGGCTACTCCCTCGGGATGCGCAAGAAACTCCTCCTCGCCCGTGCGCTCCTTCATGAACCCCAAATCCTTTACCTGGATGAACCCACTGCCAACCTCGACATCCACTCGGCGGAGGTTGTGCATCGTATCTTGCGTGAACGAGTGCAGAAGGGAGCCACGGTGATCCTGACGACGCACGATATGGACGAAGTCGAGAAGCTTTGTGATCGAGTGGGCATCGTGTGCCGTGGCAAACTGGTAGCGCTGGATTCTCCCTTTGCGCTCAAGCAATCGCACATCGAACGCAAGATCGATGTGATCCGAAACGATGGGGAGCGATTCGTCTTCGACCTCGAAAACGAGCGGAGTCGTAATGAGTTGGCTGCGCTCGTGTCCACAGGAGGTGCGGCCAGTTTGCGTACCCGAGAGTTCGACTTCCACGCAACGTTTCTGAAGCTAACCGGGCAAAGCTTCGAGTAAGCACTCCAAGGCTTGAGTTGCCGAAGTGCTGGCACCCGAGCCCTTCGCGGAATGCTATTGGCTCTTGACGGCGAGGTCACCAGTGCGTTGGTACATCATTCGGGCCTTGTTGGTCAAGGAGTGGCAGCGACACCTCGCCAATCGCGGTGGCATAGCCCTCGCAGTGCTACTCGTCACTTCGGCAGTCCTGCTCAGTGTCTTCGCGCCCACCGAGGCCGCGGCTGGTACCGGTGTCGTGGGTGGCGTTCACCACTGCTACATCGATTTCGATCGAGCGACACCGCTGATCAAACACTTGCAACTGAACACTCCCCCGGAGTTGAACGGTCAGATCGTGTTCCGCGACGTTGGGCGGGCCGAGAAAATCAACGGACTGATTGTGTATCCAACTGGAACTGGAGCGCTCCAGGTACGGCAGACGTTTGCCGCTCAAGCAACGACTGGTCGAGATACTTTAACGGTGTTCGTCTGGCACCCGGATGGCGACCCGGCGGCGCTGGCTCCATACGAAGCCTGGTTCTGGCGCGAATCGCGTTGCTACTTTGCGGAGCGGGCACGAACAAAGGGGCTTGAACAGCTTCCGCCGGAGCCAGCCTTCGATGCGCAAAACGATTGGACGGTCATCGAGGCCCACAAGCGGTTTCAGGATCAGATTGCCAGCGCAGGAGCGACTGGAGCCAGTGTGGTGGTTCCGGATCTCGAAGTGAATCGGAAGGGCCTTGGTGGCAAAGTCCTCGATTTTCGCGCTGCGGTGGCCACGGGCCTGGTGGTGTTCGCGTTGTACTTTACCTGCGTTTACCTGCTCCCGACCCTGAACTGCGAAGAGCGTGAACGCGGTGTACTCCTGGCGCAGGCTCTCTCTCCTGCATCACCCGCTGAGATCCTCGGGGCCAAGTTCCTGTTTTACCCCACGGCTGGAATCATTCTCGCGGCAACGATTGCGGCAATCTACAAGACGGACGTACTTTCGAGCCTCTTCTTTTGGTTGTCGCTGCTCGCAGTTGGTGGTGGCTTTCTGGGTATCGGGATGACGATTGCCACGCTGGCCCGCACCCAGCGCGCTGCGTTCCTGGGCGGGATGTGTTACTTGCTCACGATTTCGATGTTGCTGTTGATCTGTTCGACCAATAGCATCCCGTTCCTTTCCAACCTGGCGGTCGAGTACCATGGACCGCGGATTCTACACGCGGCCCTCAGCGGCGATGTCTACCCCAGTCACTGGTTACATCTCTTGGGAGCCGTGTTGTTGGGTGCCACATGGGTAGGTGCTGCGGCGTGGCTGTTTCGTCGTCGCGGCTGGCAATAGGACGACCTTCTCCGTTTCACATCCGTTGCTTCAGTTCTCCTGGTACCACATCAGGGGAAGCAAATCCGTTCACATCGCAATTGCTGTTCCGGTCGTAGCGACTACCCAAATCGTGCAAACCCCGCAGTTTGCTAAGTTTGCCTTTGACGGATATTTGCTTCAGATCTACCATCCTCACAGGCACTTGACCCCGCACCTGATGCGCACCCCCCAGAGGTACACCCCACTATGTACAGTTTGGTTATGCTGGCTGCCCTCTCTTCCGGGGCAGATGTGACGCCACCGCCCGTAGCGTTTGGCATCTCCGATCCTGGGATCATGTATTCCGGGTGCCTGGGCTGCACGGGTTGCTATGGATGCTCGGGCTGTATGGGCTGTACCGGTTGCTACGGATGCTATGGTGTTGCTCATCGCGGACACTTCCACGGTAAAGCCCATGGAGGCCTGTTTGGGCATCACAAAACTTCCTGTCATGGCTGCGCTGGCTACAGTTGTAGTGGCTACAACTGCTTCGCTTCGTGCCTGGGCTGCACCGGCGTTGGCTGCTCGGGTGCTTGTTATGGCTGCGTCGGAGCCCAACACAGCATGGGGCACCATGGACGGGGCGTAGGCGCGATGGCCGGTGCCTATACCTATTCGAGCTACCCGTACTACGAACAGGGTGGCTATTGGGGCACGCCCGATCGAGGCAGCCAGTATGTTTCCGGAGTTTGGCAGGGGACTCCCTGGTCTTGTCACGGTGGATGCTACGGCGGCTACATGGGCGGCGGCTCGGCCTGGGGCCCGCCGATCGTGATGCCGGCCTATTCTGGCCACGGCTACAGCAACGTGAATGGCATTTGGATGGGTGCGGTTCCCCCGATCTACGGCAACCCGCAAGCTGTCTATGGCACCGTGACGAACATTGATCCAATTCCGGTGACCGAGCCGATTGATCCCAAAACGACAGATCCGAAGGGGATGAACCCCAAGGGTTCCGATTCCGATCCGAAGGGCACCGATCCGAAGGGCATGGGTGCCAACCTCAAGTTCACAGTTCCGGCCAATGCCAAGCTGTATGTTGATGGACGCCTGACAACTGGGAGTGGAACGGAACGGAACTTCACCACACCGCCACTCGCTCCGGGCCAAAAGTTTTACTACGAGGTCAAGGCGGAGCTTTTGGTGAATGGCACTCCTGTGATCGAGGAGAAACGCGTGATCATCGAAGCGGGGAACAACATTGTTGAGTCATTCCCCAGGCTGATCGCAGCCACGAACGGGACACCGGCTTCTGTTGCGGGCAAGTAATGTCTCTTCACTGATTCGAGCGAATCAGTCATAGCCTATAGTGGCCAACGAGGCCGACTCGTTGGCCACTTGTTATTCCAGGTCTGCGACTCCGTTTGCCCGAATTCCCCATGGCAGTATAACAAGCACATTCTCAATAAACCCCGAACCTTTCGGAGTGGAAATTGTGTCCACAGACCGCTACTTGTTCACCAGTGAATCTGTATCCATGGGCCACCCCGACAAGGTGTCCGATCAGATCTCCGATGCGATCCTCGATTTCTGCCTGAGCCATGACCCGATGAGTCGCGTGGCTTGCGAGACATTGGTTACCACCGACTTGGCCGTGGTGGCGGGCGAGATTACCACGAAAGCTCCACTGACTCGGGAAGTAGTGGATAAAGTGGTCCGCGATGTCATTCGTGAGATTGGTTATGTGGCCAAGGATCAACAGGAACGCGACGAGATCGGCTTCACCGCGGATGCCTGCCAGATCGATTGCCGCATTCACGCTCAGAGCCCACACATCAGTCAGGGTGTCGATGTCGGCGGTGCGGGCGACCAAGGGATGATGTTCGGCTTTGCTTGCGATGAAACGAAAAGCCTGATGCCGTTGCCGATTCACCTTTCGCACCGGTTGGTCGAGCATCATGCCGAGTTGCGCAAAAGCGGGAAATTGAGCTGGCTACGGCCCGATGCCAAGAGCCAGGTCACCGTGGAATACAATGCCGACGGCACACCGCACCGAATTCACACCATTGTGTTGAGCACACAGCACACCCGCGAAGTGATGGTGACACGAGACAACCATGACTACTTCACGGATGAAGCTCGCCAACTGATCATCGATCAACTCTTGCTCCCCATTCTGAAGCGGGAACGCGAGGATCTGATCAAAGGGAAGCTGGTCATGGTTCCGCCGGGGAAGGGAACGATCAAGCTGGCCGAACACGATATCGCTTGTCACATCAATCCAACGGGCTGCTTCCTCACGGGCGGGCCGCATGGCGACACCGGCTTGACCGGGCGCAAGATCATCGTCGATACCTATGGTGGTCGTGGCCGGCACGGTGGCGGTGCATTCAGTGGGAAAGACCCCACGAAAGTGGATCGCAGCGCCGCCTACGTCTGCCGTTACATTGCCAAGAACATCGTGGCCGCGGGTCTGGCACGCGAATGCGAAGTGCAATTGAGCTACGCGATTGGCTATCCCGATCCGTTGAACGTGTGGGTGAACACCAATCGCACAGCAAAAGTTGCCGAAACACGCCTCGTGGAGTTGATCCGGGAGCACTTCCTGCTGACACCCCAAGGCATCATCGACTCGTTGAAGCTGCGGCGGCCGATCTACCGCGAGACCGCCCGCCATGGTCACTTTGGCCGTGAGTTGGAAGACTTCCACTGGGAGAAGACCGATAAGGCCGAAGCGCTCAAAAAGGCGGCGGGTGTCTAAGTCCCGCCCGCAAATTCGATGAAGAACTGTGGGCAAGGTGCCACAGTTCTGCAGAGCGTGCTTGTCAGGCGAGACCGGTATGAGGATAATCATCACTCATACCAGGGTACTCTCTCATGCTCCAGAT
>JBGTAO010000017.1:0-4606 GCA_041749835.1 Gemmata sp.
GCGATACCGGTTGGTCGTTCCAGCTCGCGGAGGAGAACTTCTGTCGTTCCGCCTGACTGCCGGACGATCACACCTGCGGAAGAACAAGTCCAATACACATCGCCATTGATGGCAACGGCCACATCAGTCGGTTCCGGGTCCCCTTCGTCGATCGGTAAGCTAAACACTCCATTTGCCAGGGCAATGGAGACTGCGTTTTGGCCCCCGTTCGCACCATTCACTCCGGGAGTCGGGACTTCCGTGAAGAACACAAAGAACCCGAGCGGATAAGCTGCGATCCCAGTCGGGCTATCCAGCCCGCGCAGAATCGTCTTCACGTTCTGATTGCTATCGAAAGTGTTGATCACCCCCGCCGACTTGCAGGTCCAAAACACTTCGCCTAGAAAGTTGACTCCCAAGCCCGTCGGCTCCGGTTCACCGACAACCAAATCCTGGATCTGGCCAGTGCGAATGTTCAACACCGAAACGGTATTTGACCCGCCATTGGCACCGTTGATCCCGGGCGTTGGCAACTGAGTGAAATAGAGCGTGTTCCGACCTTCGATCGCGATCCCGGTAGGTTTGCTCAAATCGCGCGCGATCACCTTCGTTTGGAACTCCTGAGCATTCGCGATGCTCGGCGAGCCGAATGTGGAAGCTGCGATCAATCCGAGGAGCATGTTGCGTGTTGCCTTCATAAAATTGTCCCACCTGATATGAGAGAACTCGACCTCGCAAACGGATCGGCTTGCGATGTCGTAGAGTTGGTCGCACGAGATCGTCCGACCTTACCAGGTGTTCAAGATTCTTTTGCGAGAGCACTGGCAATCACATCACGGAGATGGGTCTTTTGATCGCCAGGCAAAGCTGCCGTGGAACCCTTGGAGGTTGATGCAGCGACAAACAATTCGACAACTTCGTCAACCAGTTTCAACTGACGACGATACCGGCGGCACGCCCCACACAACCGGGTATGGAACCCGAGGCGAGCCTGCTGAAACAACGACAACTCTTGATCAAGTTCCCGAGAGATCCACTGAGCGGCTCGCCGGCAGGTCATGACGCGTGACCCTCAGAAGTTGTGTCCAGATCCTCTCCAAACCAGTTTCGGTTTAAGCAGCGCCATAATCGGTGGCGAGCCCGGTGCAACATCACCCACAAGTTCGTTTCTGACGCGCCGACTGCAGTACAAATCTCTTCAGTCGCTTGTTCGTCAACATGGCGTAAGATAAAGGCCTGCCGCAAGCGCGTCGGTAGGCGGTCGAGGCATCCGGTCAGAACGTTGCGAAAATCGTGTCGGGTCAACGATTGCCCGGGATCCTCGTCGGACCACTCGTCGGGCTTCACCTTCCACTTACCGCTTCGCGTAAATTGCGCGTCGATCCAGCGGTCCGGATCAGGATCGCGTTTGACCCGTTTGCGAACCTCGGCACGTAGCCAGTCGATGGCTTTTCGCTTCATGATCGATGTGAGCCAGCTTCGTTCCGAGCAAGTACCACGGAAGGAGTGCCGCGCAGTGAGAGCGGCCAGTAGAGTTTCCTGCACCAACTCTTCAGCCACTTCCGGGTTCCGGACTCGCGCAAGCGCGAACCGAAAGAGATAGTCGCCATAGACATCGACCCAGGTTGTCGGATCGAGTGTCGGCCCAGTATTGGAGCGTTCGGAACGCTTCACTCATACTCCTCAACGGTTGATGATCGTGTAGAACCTCCACCAGCACAGTCAGTCGAGGTGTGAAACCAAACCTTACACCGAATGCTGAGAAATCGGGATTCCGCAGAAATTCTAGCCCAGCGAAGAGCAGATGAGACTTTCAGCCGGGAGCCGTTCGCCCACTCCCGGCGTGCCCCACCTGGCTTTAGCCCTTGAGGGCTTCGTCGTGTTTGAGGCCGCTCGGGGGCAAGTCCGCCTTGCGACAGTTGGCGAGCGCGCTCCTGGCTCCGGCAAACTGATCAGCGTCGTTATCTTCCCATTCGATGCTGACCGCGCCGTCGAAGCCCACGCGGTTCAGTTCGATGAAGATCTCTTCGAGGCTATTGGCATCGCGTGCGGTGCCGGCGGTCACAAAGTTCCAGCCATTGGTCCAGTGGCCCATCGGTCGGTGCCCCCCCAACCGGCCGGCGCGGCAATGCTCCCGAGCAACCCAGACACCCTTCACGTGGGCACAATGGATGTAATCGGAGAACTCACGGATGAACTGAATCACCGAGACGTTCTGCCACTCCATGTGCGAACCATCCAGGTTGAAGCCAACAACCTTGCTATCGAAACCACTCTTGCCCAGAAACGTGATGTAATCGTTCGCGCTTTCGAGATCGCCCATCGCTCGCTCGCTGGGGTGGCATTCCAGGTCGAACGTGATGCCGTACTGTTTGCACAGGTTCCACACCGGGGCAAAGCGTTCCACGAGCAACTCTAACGAGACCTGGCGAACATCGGGGAGGTCGTACCCTTCCATCGAACTGGGCAAGGGCGGGAAGAGGAACCAGTGGCTCCAACAGTTAGCGGGCGAACCGACGAACCCGGGCAAGGCGACCTTGCGACCTTGCAGCTTCGAGAGGTGCCCGGCATAACGGACGCACGCTTGCAAATCGCGCTGCGCCTCGGCGTGAATCAGGCGGCCCACTTCCAGCGGCACAAAGTACGGATCGGTGCGTGGGGGGTTGTTGCCCGCGGCACGCCACGCCTTGTATGCCGGTCGAGCTTCGCCCTTTCCCGAGCAAAAGTTGAGCGTCTTCGCGCTCGGTTCATCGCCGAGAACTTGCCCCTGCAAGTGCGTGGCCACCGTGAAGATTTCGAGCCCGTGCGCCTTGGCCATCGCAACTCGCTCGGCCGCGTAGGCCGCAGCCCCGGCATCAGTATCGCACTTGCGTAAATCGAGTTCCCACGCGGCTTCTTCCCAACCATCGAATCCGGCATCGGCGATGAACTTGATCCATTGTGCTTCGGGTACGCCACCAAACTGGCCACGCACGAGCCCGATCTGGTGATAGCTGCCTTTTCCCGTTCGGTGCTGGTCGGTCTGCTTGAAGCCCATGAGAGAGTCTCCGGTGATCAATGGGAAGTCGAACAGCCGGGCCGAGCCGGCGGGGGAATACGAACACGGGTTACGGCAGACTTTACGCGCCAGAGAAACAGGGGGCAAGCACCGGCCGGTTCCTTCGAGAATCTGATTGTCTGGTACAATCGCCCCCGCTACGCTGCACTCCCCGACTCCGGAGGTGTCATGGCCAGCCCCATCCGCGTGATCCGTAGGCTCGCTTACTGGGCCGAAGACCAGTTCGACTGGGTCTTCTCTTACCCTTTGTTCCCCGCGCTCATTCTGTTCATGCTCCTGGCCGGTTGGGGGCTAATCGGCTCGGAATTGGGTGTGGAACGGCTTGTGTGGAGTGAATCGCCATTCGTGCAACTCAGTGGCGGGTTGGTGATCGGCATGCTCTTTGGCGTGGTGCTCTACACCTGGTACTTGCTCGATCGGCCCAAGCGTGCGATTCTGTGGATCGCTCGCCCGGGGCTCCCCACACTGTTCCCCAGCAAAACCGATCGCCACATCCGCCGGGTTGGCTCTTACCTGCTCTGGGCCTTGCCACTTCTGCTCCTGGCGCTGATTGGGGGCAAGCTCGCGGTAGTCTTCAGCCTGTGGCTGACGGCCGATCCGTTTACCGACTTCTCCCTGAAAGATTACCTGGCGGGGCGGCTCTACCTGGCCTTTGGTGCTGCGGGATTCCTGTTGAGCATCGTGCTGGCGTGGGCGCTGTTCCGTGTCGACGAGAGCCTGGGCATTCGTGCACGAATTGCCCGAACCGCGTGGTTCCGGCGGCAGTGGGGGTTCCGCAGTAGGCGTGTGCCCGCAGATGAACTTGGGCTCCACGCGGTGGCCACGTACTTGGTGTTTGTCACGCTGGGTTTTCTCATCGCATTCGTGGCGATCTTGCTATGGATGAACGCAGTCGAACCCGGGCGGGTCATCAGCAGCCCCGTGGTATTCGTCGGGCTCGTCTTCATCCTGCTGACGCAAGCCTTCGGTTACTGGTCGTGCCATGTCCAACTGGGCTCAATCACACTGGCGATCGTGATCATCGGGCTGATGGTGTGGAATACGGCATCGCTGTTCCCTGAAGCTGAGTACAAGCTCCGCTTTCCCGGGCTGGAAGAGTACTCCGAAGCCGACCAGCGCGTGCGACTGGGCCAACTGGACCCCGAAACCGGCCGCCCACAGGGCAGTGGCACCGCATTGCCCGGGAACCGAACCCTCCTCCAGGACGAAGAGATTCTGGCACGAATCGGTACCCGCTGGCAGGAGAACGGTGGCCCGGCCAACACCAAGCCGAAGCTCATCATTGTTGCGGTCAGTGGTGGTGGTATCCGTTCGGCAGTCTGGACCAGTCGCGTACTGGAAGGGCTGGAAGCCGAGATGCCGCGCGGGAAAGCAAAGCAGGCCGCGTTCCGCGATCACCTACGCTTGATCACCGGTGCCAGCGGCGGCATGGTGGGTGCCGGGCTCCTGGCTGCGGACTTCGAACAGGACTGGTCCGATCGCGGCAATCCCGCTGCATTACCGGAAGATCTCCAACTGGGGCTGGGGCTTTATTCCGGCACGGTGGCGCATCAATCGCTGCTACCCACC
>JBGTAO010000018.1:0-8569 GCA_041749835.1 Gemmata sp.
GTTGCACCCACGGCGAGCGAGCCTTCGCGCTGCGAACGCGGCACCGCCTGGCAAACATCGAAGGTGAGCGCCGTGATATACGGCAACACCATCACCGCCAGCACCAACCCAGCGGGGAAGATGCCTTGCCCACCGCTATCGGGTAAGCCCACAAGTTCGTACAGTTCGCGGATCCGAGGCGACAGAAACTGCAAGCCCCAGAAGCCGTACACCACACTGGGAATTGCTGCGAGAAGTTCGATCAGGAACATGGCAGTGCGGCGCGTCTGCGGGCGGGCAATCTCCGAGAGATACGCCGCCGTGGCCACACCCAGCGGTACGGCAATCAGCATGGCAATCAGCGCTGTGGCCGCTGTGCCGTAGACGAACCCCAAGATGCCGAACGCCGCCGTGCGATTATCGGGCGAAGGGTTCCAGGTATTGCTAAAAAGCTCGAATTCGCGGGGCACGCATGAGTACGGGCCATGCGTCCCAAGTGAGCACGGCGACCAGCAGCGCGACCATGGCAAGGATGAACACGCTTGCGCTTCGAGTCAGCGCGAGGAAGACCATTTCCCGCCAGGTCGAGATCGCCGTGGACGGGGGCGGAGTCGCAGGAGATGCCATGATGTCGTCGTGGGATGGCGGCGCGAATGGGGTGGAGTCGCACACCAACTAACAGGCCCTGGGGTGAACCTGACGCGGCTCTCACCCCGGGGTCGTGGCGGGCATTAATTGGCGATTTCAACCGTGGCCAGCTTGGCCAGGATCTTCTTCTGCATCTCGGGCGAAAGTGGCGCGTAGTTGCGCTTCTTTGCCAGTTCCTGGCCTTCGGGGCCTGTGGCCCACTTCAGGAATTCGACAACGGCTTTCCCCTTGGCTCCGCTTGCCTGGGCACCGTCGAGCTTCTTGTAGAAGGTGGCGAAGCTCATGCCCGAGATCGGGTACGATTTCTCGCCATCGGCATCGGTGAGGCTGAAGGTCAACTCGTGCAGGCTGTACGGCTCGACCGTTTGCGGCTGATCGACCGGCGTGGCTGCGGCGGCCGCGGCAATGCTCTCCAGGTTGGCGAGCACGGGCTTGCCCGCCTTGTTGATCACCGAGCCGTACTTCAGCTTGTCCGGGCTATCGAGTGCGTAGGTCAGTTCGACATAGCCGATCGCCCCTTCGGTGCGGGCCACGTAGCCGGCCACGCCTTCGCTCTTGAGCTGCGAAATGCCAGTTCCCTTCGGCCACGCGGGTTGCGTGCTGACCCCCACGGTATTGCGGAATTCGGGGCTCACCTTCGCCAGGTAATCCGAGAAGATGAACGAGGTGCCGCTGCCATCCGAGCGGGTGACCGGCTGAATCTTCACGGCCACATCCTTCAGCCCCGGATTCAACGCCACCAGTTTCGGATCGTTCCACATCGTGATGCGGCCGGTGAAGATGTCCGCCAGAACGGGGCCACTGAACATGAGCGGTTGCTCGATGCCGGGCAGGTTGTACGCGGGGACCACGGCACCAATAACAAGCGGAATGTGGATCACTTCGCCACCGAGCGATTTTGCTTCGTCCAGTTGCTTGCGGTTCAGCGGCGTGTCGGAGCAACCAAAGGCCAGTAACTTCTTGCTCATCTGCGTTGCCCCGGCCGACGACCCGATGCCCTGGTAGTTGATCTTGATCTTGTCGGCGGTGCGATCGCGGAACTCCTGCGTCCAGAACTTCATGATGGGTTCGACAAAGGTGGCTCCACCGCCGCTCACGTCGGCAGCTTCCAACTGAATCGTGGGCTGATTGGAGCCCGGATCGCTCGGTGGCGTCGGGCTGTTGCAGGCCGAGATGGTCAGGAGCAGTGCGGCAAACAAAAGCGATGCACGAACCATGGTGTACCTCCGGCGGTGGCAAGGACGCCGGAAGCTTATGAACGTCTCGCGTGCGAACGGCTTAGATCAGGTGAATATTCGGTGAAGACGCACGAGGTTGTGCGTTCTGATTCACCGCAGGTGCGCGGGTCGCTTCTGAGCGTTCGCCCGGGCGATGCTGCCCAACATCACCGCAGGGGCGGCCATCAGCACTACCCGGCCCCAGCGATGCCACGCCGGGCTCGATTGCGTTCGAAATGCATAGTCACCAGTAGAAACCTTTTCCGGCGTACTTTCATACAGCCAGATCCCGGTGAACGCAACGAGACAGAACAGCGAAAGCCCGCCGAATGTCCAACCGATCCAGTGCCGGCTCATCAGTGCGGTTAAGAGCAGGCCGACGAACCCGAAGAGATAGACCGTGGCCGCGATGATCCCTTCGACGATGGCACCGCCGTGACGACCATCAGGCATGCCGGGCGATGGCCCGCTCCAGTTCATGAAGTTCCAGTTGAAGCTATTCACATACACGGCACCGATCACCAGGAGCGTGAAAAACACCCACGCGCACACATTCCCGAAGAGTCGAAGGATGCTGGGGCGGGGATTCTGGACGACATCAACCAAGGGCGAACTCCTGAAAAGCAACCGCTCCCACTCGAAGTGAGCGGGAGCGAATGTGGAACGGTTCCTGTTGCCAGTGGCTCAATGGCGGAAGAGGAACTCGCGGGTATTGATCAGTGCCCAGAGCACATCTTCCCAGCCCTTTCGCTTGTCGGCGTTTTTCGCAAGGTGCGAGGCGATCTTGTGCCGTTCCTCGGGCAGCGGCTCGCGGGCCAGAGCGGCGTAGAACAACTCGGTCACAATCTCATCGTCGCTGGCCTTGGCCGTGAGCAATTTGCCCAGGCGGTTACTGGCGTTGCGAACTTTCTCGTTCACCGTGGGTCCGTTGATGAGCTGCAGCGCCTGACCCAGGTTGCCATCACTTTCGCGTTCGCATTCGCACGCCAGTTCGCGGGCCGGTTGGCCGAAGGCCTTGAGGAACGGGTGGTTCACCTCGCCGTCGGGGAGCTGAATAGCCCGGGTACCGGCGGGTAGCCCTGCGAACTTCTCGGGCACGCTGCTCAGGTCGCAGATCGCGTCGAGCAGTTGCTCGGCGGTCAGCAACTTGGTGACGGAGTGGGAGAAGTACTTGGTATCGTCCTTGTTCCACTCGTTGGGTTGAGCCGAGAGTTGGTAGGTACGCGATTTCATGATCGTGCGGACCAGGTGCTTCATGTCGAATTGGTTCGCGGCGAAGTCCTTGGCGAGTGCGTCGAGCAGTTCGTCGTTGCACGCCGGGTTCGACTCGCGGAAGTCGTCCACCGGATCGACGATTCCCTTGCCCATGAGATGGAACCAGACGCGGTTGACCACCGACTTGGCAAAGAACGGGTTCTTGGCCGAAGTGAGCCACTGCGCAAGTACGGCGCGGCGGTCCTGGTTCGGCGCGACCTCGGCATCACCGCTACCGATGTAGCGCGGTTTCATGGCTTTGCCACTACGGGGTTGTGTCACTTCGCCATCTCGGCTGGCGTAGATCACCACGGCCGCGCCGGGTTGCGAGCCCACCACCGGTTCCGGCTTGGTCCGTACCCGGGCGAACCAGGCGGCCATGCCGTAGTAATCGTCCTGGCTCCAGCGCTCGAACGGGTGGTTGTGGCATTTGGCGCACTGCATGCGAACGCCCAGGAACAATTGCGCGGTCGTTTCCGCCAGGCTCGTCGGGTCTTTGGCAATGCGGTAGTAGTTGGCCGGCGGGTTGGCAAAGGTATTGCCATTGGCCGTGATCAGTTCTTGCACCACCGCGTCCCACGGGGTGTTCTTCTCCAGGTGGCCACGCAGCCAGGTTTGGAAGCCGTAGGTGCCTTTCACCTGCAGGGTCTTGCGGTTGTTGCGGAGCACATCGGCCCACTTCAACGCCCAGAAATCGGCGAATTCAGGCATCTCGACGAGCGTGTCGATGAGCTTGTCGCGTTTCTGCTTATCCTTGTCGGCGAGGAACGCCTTGGCCTCAGCGATGGTGGGCATGCGGCCAATGCAATCGAGGTACGCCCGGCGAACAAACTCGTGATCCTCGCACAGTTCTGAGGGGGCAATGCTCATCTGCTTCAGCTTGGCGAACGTGTGGGTATCGACGTAGTTCGTCTCAGGCGGCTTGGGCCATGAGAACCCTTCGCGGGGTTCCAGGTACGTCAGCCGAACCGAGATCAGTTCTTCGAGGTAACGGCAGAGCACCGCGACTTCACCCGAACGCTTGAACTCGACCAGGCCGTTCGGCGACACATCGGCGATCGACGGATCGGAACTGCTGAAGTTGGTCAGGCGGGTCATGTCGCGGGTGGTATCATCGGCGAATGTCGTGACCACGGCGAGTTGCTGCCACTTGCTCGGTGACTTGAGGATGCGTGCGCCCGGGAGCACTTCCACTTTCTTGACCGGCGGCAGCGTGGCGTGGTCGTCCTGGAGGCCTTCTGTCAGCCATGCCGTGAGCATCTCCCCCGGGATGCTGGTAGCCCCGAAGCGTTGCCCGCCTTCATGTGGTACTCGTCCCACACCCTTGAGCAGTAGGAGGCTCTGCTCGGGATCGTGCTTGTCGGTGCGGCGGCCGAACTGATCGCGGGTCAGTTGCAGGAAATCCGCGGGCGGGTCGAAGCCGCGCAGAGAGAGCTTGAAGCCGTTCTTGCCGCTGGGGGTGCCATGGCAAGCCCCCATGTTGCAACCACCGACATTCAGTGCAGCCACGACATCGCGGCGGAAGCTGGTGGGCCGGGTTACCTCCATCGCCGTCACGGTGATGTTCACCTGTGCTTGCTTCCCGCCCGCCGTCACGGTGAGTGTGGCGTTGCCGTTCTTCTTGGGCCGCAGGAACAACCCTTCCTGCACTTCGATCACGTCCTTCGGCTCCACTGTGGCATCGGTGACGGCTGTCAGGTCGCGCACACTGCCATCGGCATACTGCCCGGTCACGACTAATTGTCGAGCGTCTCGAATCCCGGTCAGAGTCACGCTCTTGGGGGCAATTTCGATTGCTGTGGGTTGCCCAATGATGGCTTGGCGTTCATCGGGATCGGTCGGGGGAGCTGCGAACGCGGAACCGACCACAGCAACGCACGCCGCAGTGGTGATGACGAAACGGGAGAAGACGGAAGGCATGTCGAGATCCCTCACGAAGGGTCGGCAGGCTGGCAGGCCGGGGGTTGGTGCAACCCCGGAGTACAGGCGGGATGCCGGCGGTATCGGCTGATGCTGCTAGATTACCGGAGATCGGAGCGCCGAGCGAGTGGAAAAGCGCGCCGACTGTTCCATGATTTCGCGGAACTTCTGACACGCAAGCCGGAGCACTGCACGCGCTCGAACACCACAGAGGGCAGTGGAGCTGTTAATTCGTTGAGGTGGCCGGAGCGGCGAGGCTGGCCCGCACGGCTGCAAGCAGTTCGTTGGGGCGGTAGGGTTTGCCCAGTAAACCGACTGCACCGTCGAGTTCCGCGATGTCTTCGGTCGAGTAACCGGTGGAGAACAGGATTCGCACCGTGGGGTCGATCTCCACGATATGGCGATAAGCGTCGCGGCCCGACATGCGGGGCATGGTGACATCCAGGATCACCAGCCCAATGCGATCGCGCTCCCGAGCGAAGACTTGCAGTGCTTCGATGCCATCAACGGCGGTCAAAACGCTGTAGCCGGCCCGCTTCAGAACCACTTGCCCCAGATTGCGAATCATCGATTCGTCATCGACCAGTAAGATCGTCGGTCGGCTCTCGTCGGTCGCACACTCCAGGTGTGTGTTCTCGTCGCATGGTGCGGGCGTTGGCAGCGTATCGGGGAGCACAGCCGGCGATCGGAGCATGGGCCGTGGCGTGTCGGTGAGTGCGGCTGGCGGCAGGTAAAGCTCCATGCGAGTTCCGACACCCGGTGACGACGTGCAGGTGACCCACCCGTGGTGTTGCTTGACGATCCCGTGCACCATGGGCAACCCGAGGCCGGTCCCTTTCCCGACTTCCTTGGTGGTGAAGAACGGCTCAAAGATTCGGGCCTTCACGTTGTCGGTCATCCCAGAACCGACATCGGAGACCGTGAGCCGGACAAAGTGGCCCGTCCGGGCATCGCCCGGGAGGCGCTCGGCATCCGTCTCGGTTACGAACACCGATTCCGCCGTGAGCGAGATCAAACCCCCTTCAGGCATCGCATCGCGAGCGTTGAGGCAGAGGTTCATGAGAGCTTGTGTGAGCAGCGTCGGGTCTGCTTGCACGGGGCCGCAATCTTCCGGTACGCGCACAGCCAATCGAATTCGCGGGTCGAGCGTACGACGGAGCAACCCCACCACTTCCCCGAATGCCTCGGCAGGATCGACCGGTGCGAAGACCAACTGATTACGGCGTGCGAACCCAAGCAATTTGCCTGTGAGATCGGCCGCCCGCACAGCCGCCTGTTCCGCAGCCGCCAACAGTGGCCCATTCGGATCGTTCTTGGGAAGCTGGACCAGCGCGAGGTTTCCGAGAATACTCGTGAGCAGGTTGTTGAAGTCGTGGGCCACGCCGCCGGCCATCTGCCCAATCGCTTCCATCTTCTGCGATTGCCGCAATTGATCTTCGAGGCGTAAGCGCTCGGTCACATCCGTGACCAGAATCAACTCGGTGGGGCGGCCATCCATGTTCACCACGAACGACGAGGTCTCCACGTCGATCAGCGTGCCATCTTTCTTGCGGTGCTGCGTGGACCCGTCGCGTGGTGTGTTGCCGGTGCTGGTTGTGGTCGTGCAAACCTGTTGGGTGGTCAGCTTCAGGAATTCGTCGCGGGAATAGCCATATTTCTGGATGGCGGCATCGTTGACCGCAAGGAAGCGGTGCGTGGCCTGATCGAAGACCCACAGCGGGTGCGGGTTGCTATCGAAGAGCAGTCGATACCGTTCCTCGCTGCGGCGTAGTTCGTCCTCAGCGGCTTTGCGATCGGTGATATCGCGCTGAATCATGACCCAGTGCGTCACCAACCCCTGCGATGTCGCCACGGGCACGAGGCTCAGATCGACCCAGAAGCCGGTGCCGCCCTTGCGATAGTTGCGCAGTTCCACCCGCAGTGGTTGATTGGCGTCGAGTGCCCTGCGAATCTGGTCCAGAGTTTCGGGATCGGAGTTCGGCCCACGGAGGAAATGGAGCGAACGCCCAATGACATCGTCCTTGCTGTAGCCGGTCATGCGACAAAAGGCTTCGTTCACATACAAGACCGAGCGGCCCGGGCCTGTTTGCGGTCGTGCTTCAAGAATCACCACGGAATCGTGCGCATGAATCACGGCCGATTCCAGCAACCGAAGCCGATCGGCTGTTCCCGAAATGGAATCGCACGGCGGTGGAGTGGGATCGGAGAGTTCTTCGGCTTCCGGCATTTCTACGGCGCGGTTTCCAAAGACAGCCGGGCACACGAGCAGCGCCAGCAGCGAGCCCAGCAGCAGTGCAATCGCCAGTGCGACCCCTCCGAGCGGGTGCATTGCTTGCAATGCGCTACCGGCCAGGACCAATACCGCCAGCGCGGCACCGACCCCGAGCACAGACATTCGATTTGGGCAACTTGGCATTGGGCGAGATCGTGAGGCTGCGGTCTTGCGTCCGACTTCAGACTCAACCACCATAAGCTGACTTTCGACCTCTTCCAAGCAACGCAGGTGAGAATTCTTGTGTTGCTTTGGCTGAGCGAAAGGAAATTATTGCTCGATGCACAGTGTTTTGCGCTCGGCGCGAAGAATTTCCGTCTGCGACGATCTGTTGTGTCGAAAACTTCAAATACGGTCCCGCTGAATATGGGATATGCCACACTTGCCGCCTGTGTCGCCGATCTGGAGCGCAACCGCCACCTGATCCGGCTCGACCAAGTGGTCGATCCGCACCTAGAAGCAGCCGAGATTCACCGCCGCGTTTACGATGCCCAGGGGCCGGCGCTCCTTTTCACGCGGGTGAAGGGTTCGCCGTTCCCGATGGTTTCCAACCTGTTCGGCACGATCGAACGCACCCGGTTTCTCTTCCGCGATTCCCTGGACGCCGTTCGCAAGCTGGTGGAGTTGAAGACCGATCCGGCGAACCTGCGCCGCTTCTGGCGGTACTGGAACCTGCCGTTTCTCGCCTTGCGCTTACGGCCGAAGTTTGTCCGCCGCGGTGCCGTGCTCGCGCACACCACGACACTTGGGCAGTTGCCGCAACTCCAGTGCTGGCCGCGCGATGGCGGTGCGTTCGTCACTTTGCCCCAGGTATACACCGAGCACCCCGAGAAGCCCGGCTGGATGAAGTCCAACCTCGGGATGTACCGGGTGCAGTTCTCGGGTAACGACTTCGTTCCCGATCAAGAATGTGGCCTGCACTACCAGATTCATCGCGGCATTGGTGTGCATCACTCCGTGGCTCGGCGGCGCGGTGAAGTGCTCCCCGTGAATGTCGTGGTGGGTGGTCCGCCGGCGCTGGCCGTGGCCGCCGTGATGCCGTTACCCGAGGGGTTGCCCGAACTGGCCTTCGCGGGTGTGCTGGGTGGGCGGCGTTTGCGAATGTGTCGCCCCGATGCAAATGCGCTGGCCATGCCCGCCGATGCCGACTTTGTGATCTCCGGGTACATCGATCCCACCCGCACCAAACCGGAAGGGCCGTTCGGCGATCACCTGGGCTATTACTGCCTGGCGCACGACTTTCCGGTGATGACCGTGACGGCGGTGTACCATCGTCGCG
>JBGTAO010000019.1:0-4472 GCA_041749835.1 Gemmata sp.
GATCGAGATCAAGACCGCCGAGGAACTCGCTAAGGCCGAAACCTTCGCTAACGAGGCCAGCCGCACCGCCGTGAAGAAGCAAGTCGATTTCACCAAGCAGAAGTTGGTGGTGTTCACGTGGGGCGGGTCGGGGCAAGACCGCTTGACCCCGGAATTGAAAACCCAAGACCTCAAGACGCTGGCGGTGTTCAACTACCGCATGGGTGCCACCGAAGATCTTCGCCGGCACGCGCTGGTCTTCGTGGTGCCGAAGCACGCCGAAGTGAAAGTGGCAAAGTAGCACCCACCCCGTGGTTCCCCGCCATGTCCACCGTTCCACTTTCCGTTGCACGCACCGCGCTGCCTGGCCCAGCCGGGCTGCGCTTCGCACTGGGATTCGCGGGGTTAGCGATTGTGGCGGCGGTCTTGGCCGGTGCGATCCCCATCGGCTTCTCGATCGCCATCGTGTTTCTATTCGCTGGCCCGCACAACTGGCTCGAAGCCCGGTATGTGCTCGGCCGCTTACCGGCCCGAACGGGGAAGCTGTTCGGCTTCTTCCTCTTCTCGGCATGCGGCATCGTGGGGCTCACGGGTGCGTATGCGTCGCTGCCCTTCCTGGTCCAAGCCTGGAACGACTCCGCGAGCGTGAACGCACTTTACGCGATTTGGAACACGCTGTTCATCTTCTGGTTGGCGACTCTGATCGCGATGCGTTCGCGCACCAATCCCCGCTTCGAAGCCGGCTGGGTCTGGCCCGTCGCGTTCCTGCTGTGTGCCGGCGTCTGGCTCAATCCGTTCGTGCTCAATGTCGGCCTGGTGTATGCTCACCCGTTGCTCGCACTGTGGCTACTCGATCGGGAACTGACTCGTTCACGCCCCGAATGGCGGCGCACCTATCGCATCGCGGTGGCCGGTGTGCCGCTGTTGTTGGTTTTGCTCTGGTGGCAACTGCGCGATTCGCCCGACTTACCGGGAACCGATCCGCTCACTCTGGCGATCACGAACCACGCCGGAGCCTGGTTCCTGACCGGGTTCTCTACGCACTTCCTGGTGGCCGCCCACACGTTCCTGGAAATGGTGCATTACGGCGTCTGGATGGTGCTCATTCCCCTGGTCGGGCTGCGTTCGTGGCCCTGGGAACTGCATACGATTCCGGCCGCTCGGCGTAGCCCGTCGTGGGCTCGCGGGGTCACGCTGGTACTGCTGCTGGGGCTCAGTGTGGTGGCGGTACTGTGGGTTTGTTTCGTGCTCGATTACTCGGCCACTCGCAGCATCTACTTCACCGTAGCCATGCTGCATGTGCTCGCGGAGATTCCCTTCTTGCTCCGGATTGTCTGATGCCGCTCCGCGACTATCTGGTGCTCATGCTGCTCTGTTTCTTGCTCACGGTCGTGATCGAGTCGGCGGTACTGCTGCTGGCGCTTTCGCGCCGACACACGGTGCGCACACGGCTCTTCGCTGGGCTCTGGCTGACGGCGATCACTTACCCGATCGTGTGGTTGGTACTGCCACGCATGTTCACCGATCGCGGATGGTACTTGCTGGTGGCCGAGATCTTCGCGCCGGTGGCTGAGTGCCTCGTGTTTGGTCTGGCGTTTGTGAAGCCACTCCATTGGGACCGACGGGCCACGCTCCGAGACATGGTCGCAATCACGGTGGCCAACCTGTGTTCGTTCGGCGCGGGTGAGTTGATCCGCAGTCTGATGTGAAAGAACCTCGCTACAAATCGACCCGGTACTCACAACCGGTCACGCACTCGCGGCCGACTGCCAGTGTCCGCAACACTTTCACCAAAATCGCCTGATCCGAAACCGGCTCGATGCTATCGAACAGCGCGTAGGCGTACTTTGTGGGGAGCGGCGTGTCGCTGGCGAAGGCGAGGCCGCCAAGGGAAACATCGCGGCAACGGGCCACCACTTTGGTATCGATGCCACCATCCGAATGCATCGGGTAAAGCGTAACCCCGAAGTTGACGCTCACACGCGGATGCTTCCGGCGATCGTCCACATTCTTCAACTCGCGTCGCACCTCGGCGATCATACGCGGAATCGCATCCTGGGCTTTCTTCACGAACTCGCGGTCCGGAGTCCCGTAAAGCCCCGATGTCACGGTCACTTCACCGACGCCGCGCCCGGGAGGAGGAATCTGCACAATGATCTCGAAGCCACTGGGTTTCTTGCTGGAGAGCGAGCCCCAGAAGCCCGTGTTCGGTGCGGCTTTTCGAAGGATCAAGCGTGTGGGTTCCGGTTGTTCGAGGCTAACGCCCCAGGTTTCGCGGACCACTCCGAGTTTGAATGGCACCACCGCCGGCGTGACCGTGGAGGGGAACTGGCAGACGCAAGTACCATCGGCCAGTCGCCCCATATCGCCGGGCATCAGTGGGATGTGGGCACCCGCTGCCGCGTGGTCCACAACCGCACGGGCGAACTCCGCTGGTGTGAGAATGTGGGTGTTCGATTCCAGGCCAATCAACTTGGCAAACGGCAGTACGGAACGAATGCGGTCCAGCGTGAGCGAGGAGTAACGATCGGCCCGCTCGGTCGGTCGAGGCGTGTTGATGAGATTTGGAGCAGGTGTACCGGGTGTCAGAGCGGGAGCCTGCGGAGCCCGTTGTGCAGTGGGTTGGCGATTGGAGGTCACCAACCGCGGCAAAGACGGATTCGTGGCATTCAGCGCTGTGAGCGAAGGCCGGCTGGAAACCGTGAAGTTCTGTGTCAGCTCACCGGGAACCCGGGAGTGGTTGCCGGTCTGCTCGGCAGCATCGAGCGGTTCCGCTGTTGGCAGATCCATCTCGACCATGGAACGCTCGACGCGGGCCCGGCGAACATTCATCCCCGCACCCGGCAACGACGCTGCTGTGGCCACCGACATCAACCCCTGAACAAACTCCAGGCAGGACCCGAAGCGCTCCTCCGGGTTCTTCGCCAGTGCCCGCCCCACAATCGGCTGATCAACCGGCGGAAGCTTCGACAGATCGGGCTTCACGGAGACATGCTGCAACATCAACTGTTGCGGTGTGCGCCCGCTATACGGGAAGGCCCCCGTGAGCAGTTCGTAGTAGACCAGCGCCAGGCTGTACTGATCGGATCGAGTGGATGGCTCTCCGCGCAGGGCCTCGGGTGCCACGTACTTGGGGGTGAGGCCGCGGTTACCGTTGGCCAGGCCGTCCGGATCGAGCCGCGCCACCAGGCCATAATCGCCCACCTTGACATGCCCGGACACCAGAAAGAGATTGGCGGGCTTCACATCGAGGTGCTGCAACTCGAACTTGGCCGCGATCATGTCGAGCGCTTCGGCGGCGTCGGCAAAATATGCGTGGAGTTCGTCGCGGGGTATTCCGGGCAGGCCACAATGGCGACACTCGCGGAAGCGATCTTGGAGCTGGCGATCGGCCAACTCCATCACCATAACTAGTTCATTTGCAACAATTTCCACCCGTTCCAGCATCAACAAAAATGGGTGCCGAATGGCTTTGATCTGCTGAAAGGCATCGAGTTCCTGCGTGAGCCGCTCTTCGCCTCGACCGTCTTCGGCTACGCCATTGACGAACTTGATGGCCTTGAGTAGCCCACCCGGGGCTTCGCATTTCCACACCTCGCCAAAGCCGCCGCGGCCCAAAGGCTCCAGCAGTTTGTAGCCTGGGAGTGGCTCGGTTCCGGCGAGTTTGGTATACGGGCGGTAGCTACCGCTTTCGGCAGTCGGCACTGGAGGCATGGGCATTGCCAGAATGGGGGGCCATCTGAGGCGATGACCGGGTCAACGCAGCTTAGATCACAAATCCGTACTTCACGGAAAAAACCCTTCAATCACCGCAGAATGTTTGTGCAGCACAAAAGTTCTCACCGGCAACTTTGGAACAAGTCGCTCTTCTGCTAATGGCGGAAATTGGGTAAACCAGCGGTTCCTCACATGCATGGAGGCGAGGATGAGCGAACCCGACGTTCCGACGGCTCTCAGTAAGCGCGATCTGGCCCGACTCGCGGCCTTCAGCCTGGCGCTGTTTCTGCTGAGTCCCTTGTTCGGTCGAATGCTGAGTGGCCACGAATCGGTCCAGCCGCAAACCAGCCGCGAGATGTACCAGGGCGGCAACTGGCTTGTCCCCACCATCGGCGGCGACCCGTGGCTGGAGCGTCCCCCGGTGCCGGCGTGGATCATCTGCGGCGTCTACTCGCTCGCGGGGACACCGGCCAGCGATGGGGTGGCTCGTTTGGCTGCGGTGCTCGTCGCGGTTCCGATTGTGTTACTGATCGCCGGGATTGGTTGCCGGCTATATGGCCGCACGGCCGGGCTCGCAGCGGGGCTGATCTACGCCACCATGCACGAGGTCACTTCGTATTCCAGTAACCCCGAAGCCGATATCTTCCTCGCACTTATCGTGACGAGCGTACTCGCCGTGTTTGTGCGATTGGAGTTCCGGAACGGGCGGCAAAACACACACGAGAACGAAGCCGGTAGCTTCATCGGTGTGCGACCCTGGCTGATCGCGGCGTTCT
>JBGTAO010000020.1:0-3226 GCA_041749835.1 Gemmata sp.
CGCAGTGGCTTCCCGCCGGGCCATCGTTCCCCCAACCACTTGGACCGAATGCCGTACTCGGGCTGGTCGCTTTCGATACTGCCATTCATTGAACAGGCCAACCTCGCGACTCGGGCGCAATCTGCATACGATGTCGATCTCAATCCGTTTCACAATCCTCCACACGCGAACCTCGCAACATTGGTTCCGGCTTTTATATGCCCTGGAGATTCACGCATCACTACCCCGCAAGTGGGCCAACGGACCGGGACACGTGCGGCGTTTACGTCCTATCTCGGCGTGGCGGGACTTGATGCTTATGCCACACGAAACGGGATGTTGTACCAAGATTCGACAACACGACTCAACAGTGTACCTGATGGAACGAGCAACACACTCTTGCTCGGTGAGCGGCCACCTAGCCATGACTTTCAGTTCGGTTGGTGGTATGCAGGTGTTGGGCAGCACTTGACCGGTTCCGCCGATCTTGTGCTCGGAGTACGTGAGCCGAATCTTCAAACGGTCACGGTCGGTTCGCCGTGTAGCCCCGGCCGGTATCCATTTCGTGACAGCCGCTTCGACGACCCTTGCGGCATGTTTCACTTTTGGTCCACGCATACGGGCGGTGCGAACTTTGCGCTGGCTGATGGCTCGGTGCGGTTTCTGAGCTACGCCGCCGACCCCATCATGCCCGCACTCGCCACCCGCGCCGGTGGTGAAGCCGTGATCATTCCCGAATAACTTCCTGCACCCTTCATTACCGAAGGGGTGCCAGAACACGTCTTCAAGCCTGAACCTCGGATAGCACGTTCCAGTTCCGCGCCGACACCGACAACGCGACGGCTCGCCGACAGTTGTTTCCTGACAGTCAGGAATGCATCCTGAGCAAGCTGTTCGAAAGTCCTAAACTAATCTCCAAGTTGCCGTTGGTGCTCTCAGCTTCTCTCCCAGGCGTTGCGGTCGGCAGTCCACACACTTTAGCCCAGGTGTTGTTAATGCCCGTCACCATTCAGTGCCCCAATCCCGCTTGTGGCACCATCAGCCCTGTAGCCGAAACGCTTGCGGGCCGCACTGTACGCTGTAAGCGCTGCGGGACGCCCTTCGTCGCACGTCCCACGCTGGATGGTAGCCTATCCGATACTCGCAACAGCCGACCGATCAGCACAGGCAGCGATCCCTTCCCGAAGCTCCCGGCGGAGTTCGGACGCTATCACGTGATCCGTTTGCTCGGTCGCGGCGGAATGGGTTCGGTCTATCTCGCCGAGGATACCCAACTGGGCCGACGAGTCGCGCTGAAATTGCCGACTTTTGAACCGGGCGAATCACCCCAACGCGTGGAACGGTTCGTGCGGGAAGCGCGCTCCGCCTCCGTGTTGCAGCATGCGAATATCTGCACCGTCTACGATGCGGGCCAGATCGACGGCCGCCCATTCATCTCGATGGCCTTCATCGATGGGCAGTCGCTGGAAGCCAGCATCGATCCCGATCGGCCCCTACCGCAAGAACAGGCCACCGACATCGTGCGGAAGGTCGCGCTGGCTCTGGCCCAGGCTCACCAAAAGGGGATTGTGCACCGCGACTTGAAGCCCGCCAATGTCATGCTGTCCACCGATGGTGAACCGGTGGTCATGGACTTCGGGCTCGCCAAGCGTGTCACCGAGACCGACCTGAACGAAGCCAAGCTCACACGCGATGGCGCGATCATGGGCACGCCCAGCTATATGGCCCCGGAGCAGGTGAAGGCAGAGTTCGACCGGATCGGCCCGGCCACCGATGTTTACGCGCTGGGTGTGATGCTCTTCGAGCTACTCACCGGGCGAACGCCATACAACGGCCCACTCGGCGTTGTGATGGGGCAGATCCTCACCGCTCCCGTGCCGCCCGCCTCGGAGTTTCGGCTTGATGTCGACCCGCGGCTCGAAGCAGCCTGTCGCCGGGCCATGGCCAAGGAGCCGGCAGACCGATTCCCCGATATGGCCAGCTTTGCCCGTACCCTCGGCGACATTCTCAAGGCACCCACCGATACCTCGGTCGCACTGGTGGAGGTCGTTCCTGCGGTCGTCGCTCCCGTCAAGCTACCCGCCAGTGTCGCCACCGCGACATTCGCGGAACTCCAAACCGAGCCCAGCACCAAACGGCGAACGACCACCAAGCCTCGTGATGGCCGCAAAGCTCAAGCGCGAGCGGCACAATCGCGTTCACGGCGACCACTCCTGATCGCTTTTGGCCTGTTGGGTATCTGCCTCGCAGTGGCCGCAGCCGTCTTCACGCTGCGTACCAAGCATGGCGATGTCGTGATCGAACTCAGCGACCCGAACGCCAAGGTCGATGTGAAGGTGGATGGTGAAACCATCGAGATTGGCGGCGGCGACAAACCGATTCGCATCGCTGCGGGCGAGCATGGCCTGATCGTGAATAGCCCGGACTTCGAGACCGTGGCGCAGACATTCACCGTGAAGCGTGGCGAAAAGCAAGTCGTGAAGGTGACGCTGCAACCGAAGCCTGGCCCCGTGGCCAAATCTTCCACGAACCCAGTCACCCCGCCACAGAACACCAATCCGAGCGCCCCCGGGACGACCAACCCGAACCCAAACACGCCAGGCACACCCACCGCGACCAATCCCCCAGGAGTGGTGACCGATCGGAAGCCCAACCGGGTGGTCGATGGGGAATGGCGCATCCTCGGCAAGGAGTTGGTGCAACTGAAACCCACCGGGCGCTCCGTCGTCTACTTCGGCGACAAGGAATGGACCGATTACGACTTTACCTTCGAGTTCTGGACTGATCCGGAAAGCGGCGACAAGGCACAGGGAGCGATTGCCATGTTCCGCTGTGAGGAACCGGAAGTGAGTAGCCACGGCTTCGCCATCGGCTCATACGGTGGCACCTGGAACGAAGCAAACAAAAGCGTGAACCGGGGCTGGAAGCGGGACATCGCGCCGAAGCGGACGAAGTTCCAGGCCGGGCGCTGGTATCAGGTGGCGGTCTCGGTGCGAGGCGATCAGATCCGCTGTACGCTTGATGGCGAGAAACTCTTCGACTACACCGACAAGCACTGCCCCAAGGGCGAGGTGGGCATCGCCTGTTGGTACTCGCTAATCCGCTGCCGCAACATCAAGGTGACCGCCCCGAACGGCACTGTGCTCTGGGAAGGTTTGCCCGACTTGCCCAAGGTGGACACAACTACCACGACAGCGCCCGGACCCAACTCCGACTGGACTAACCTGCTCAACGGCAAAGACCTCAC
>JBGTAO010000021.1:0-5859 GCA_041749835.1 Gemmata sp.
CGCGGGGTGGCGCGGCCGTACCCGCATTCCTGTACTTCTGGAACTCGTTTCTCTTTCGTGAGCCACACCTGTCAGCCACCAGCGAACTCAAGCTTCGCCCGGTCTCGGTCTTGATCCCTGCTCGCAATGAGGAGCATGGAATAGCAGCTTGCCTCGAATCGGTCTTGGCATCAGATGGTGTGATTCTGGAGGTAATCGTACTTGATGATCATTCCACCGACGGCACGGCATCAATCGTACACAAACTCGCTCAGGCTGATCACCGGCTACGTCTGGAATCGGCACCGGAATTGCCTGACCGTTGGTGTGGGAAGCAACATGCGTGTTCTGTACTCTCGACACTTGCTCGCAACGAGATCTTGACATTCCTCGATGCGGATGTTCGCCTCACACCCGATGCATTAGCAAGAATGCAATCTTTCCTGGTACAAAGTCGTGCCGCGCTGGTGAGTGGGTTCCCCCACCAAGAAACTGGAACGCTATTCGAAAAGCTCTTGATTCCCCTGGTCAACTGGCTGCTTCTGAGCTTTCTGCCCTTGGCAATGATGCGTCGCGACCGCTGGACGGCGTGGGGTGCCGGGTGCGGTCAGTGGTTCATGACCACACGCGAAGCCTACCTGGCGAGCGGCGGACATGCCGCGATTCGGTCGTCAATGCACGATGGCATCACCCTGCCCCGTGCTTACCGCCGGAGTGGGTTCTTGACAGACATCTGCGACGCCAGCATGATCGCGACTTGCCGGATGTATCGAAGTGCTCGTGGCGTTTGGATGGGATTGGCCAAGAACGCAACCGAAGGACTGGCTGCCCCGCGGCAGATTCTCATCTGGACTCTGCTACTACTGGTCGGTCAGGTCCTACCGTTTGCACTGCTTGCGGATGTGCTCCTGACGGATGTCATTTCGGGAACGAGCCGTCTGACTGATCAAGAGCCTGGCATCGCGTGGTCGGAGGTGACTCCCAAGTATCAGTTGCTCGTCTTCCTCGCGTTGCTGCTTGCCTGGTTACCACGTGTTCACTCGGCCTGGCGCTATCGTCAGTCGTGGTTAGGAGCAGTTTTGCATCCCTTGAGTCTGTTGCTGCTACTCGCGATTCAGTGGTCTGCCTGTTGCCGGGCTGTCATTGGTCGGCCCGTTGGCTGGAAAGGACGACACCACCCAGACCTATCATCAAGTGTGTCGTCCTCTCCTCCGGGTGAAGTAGAACCATGTCGAACAACGCGGCCGTTGTAATTGTGGGTGCGACAGGTGGAATTGGGCAGGAACTCGCGCGAGGTCTAGCACGCAGTGGTCGGCCGCTCATGCTCGCTGCCAGAAACTCTGAGAAGCTCACAACGCTTACGAGTGAGCTTCGTGCCTTGGGCTCGCCCTGCGAGGAACGAGTCACCAATGCCAGAGAAGCCGCTGAAGTTGATGCACTTTTGGATTCCGCCCGTGAGGCATTTGGGAGCGTTTCGGGGGTTGTGAATCTATGTGGCTCGATCTTGCTGAAGCCTGCCCATCTCACGAGCGACAATGAATTCGCTGACACCATCGCGCTGAATCTCACCACAGCGTTCAACCTCCTCCGAGCCTCGGTGAAGGCCATGACCGAAGGTGGGTCGATCGTCTTGATGTCGTCGGTTGCAGCACGGATCGGATTGGCGAATCATGAAGCCATTGCTGCCGCCAAAGCGGGCGTGATCGGATTGATGATTTCCGCTGCAGCCACCTATGCCAATCGCAATATCCGTGTGAACGCAGTGGCTCCAGGCTTGGTACGAACACCGCTTGCCGCAAGGATCACTTCCAACGAACTGGCTCTCAAGGCTTCCACGTCCATGCACCCACTTGGGCGAATTGGCGAACCAGCCGATATCGTTGCCGCGATCATGTGGCTACTCGATCCGCAAACGACCTGGGTCACCGGCCAAACAATTAGCGTCGATGGTGGGCTTTCTACCGTACGTTCGAAGTAACCGCATTGTCATACATCCAGGTCTTCCGCGATGGTCTGGTCCGCTTTCTCCATGATAAAGCGGTAACGGGGTGCAGCGTCTTTGCCGAGAAGTTCCTGAAACGCGGTGTGCGCTTCATGGTTGTTATCGATCTCGACTTTCAATAGGGTGCGATGCCGTGGATCGAGTGTGGTTTGGGCAAGCACCCTGAACGGCATTTCACCGAGCCCCTTGAAGCGCGTGATGTCGGGCTTCGCGTTCGATTTCAACCCTGCCAGGATTTCTTCCTTGTGTTCATCGTCACGAGCCCAGTGCGTCTCTTTGCCGATATCGATACGGTAGAGCGGTGGCTGAGCAATGAAAATGTGCCCCTTGCGGATCAACTCCGGGGCATGCCGCAGGAAGAAGTCCAGGAGCAAAGTACTGATGTGGCAGCCATCGGAATCGGCGTCCATCAAGAGAATGATTTTGCCATAACGCAAGCCGTCGTAGCGGAACTTCTCACCGGCCCCGGTTCCGATTGCTTTCACGAGATCGCCAATTTCCTGATTCGCCATCACCTTGGCTGTCGGAAGGTCTTCCCCATTGAGGATCTTACCCCGAAGTGGCAACACAGCCTGGATGGAGTTGTTCCGGCCTTGCTTGGCTGATCCGCCAGCGGAGTCGCCTTCGACAATGAAGAGCTCCGTGTTCTCGCGGTCGGTCGATTTACAGTCAGCTAGTTTTCCGGGGAGGCTCGTTCGCCGGCTACCTGGGGAACTTCGCTTCACCTCTGTCACGGCAGCCCGGGACGCTTCACGGGCCTTGGCCGCGAGTTGAATCCGACCGACAATAGCATCGGCGGTGGTCTTGTTATTGTTGAGCCACGCTTCCAGAGTGGGTCGAACGAAGTTATCGACCACACTCTCCATTTCGGCGTTGTTCAACCGTTGCTTGGTTTGCCCTTCGAACTGCGGTTCGCGGACGAACACCGATAAGACCGCAACCACACCTTCGCGGATATCCTCCGCAGTGATCTTGAGCCCCTTCACTTTAATATCGTGGGTCTCGATGTAGCTATTCACAGCTTTCCGCAAGGCGCTTTTTAAGCCGTTCTCGTGCGTGCCACCGTTCGGCGTGCGAATTCCATTCACATACGAGCGGTAAGTCTCTTCTGTGGATTCGGTCCATTGCAGGGCAACCTCGATCTTGCTGCCATTCTCCCGTACACCCGAAAACGCTGTCTCGGTCACTGCCGGCTTCTCACCGTCTGTCACAAGTTTGGCCAGGAACGCTGGCAATCCGCCAGGGTTCTCAAGTTCCAGTGTCTCGCCACTTTGTTCATTTTTGTAAGTGATATGCAGGCCACTGTGGATGTATGACATATCTTCGAGACGGGCCTTCAGCGTGTCGCCGTCGAACCGCACGGTCTTGAAAATCGTTTCATCGGGCTCGAAGGAGATGCTCGTACCGTGACCGCGGAACGGGCCGATCTTCTCGACCTTTCCGAGTGGCACACCCTTGGCGAAGCGCTGCTGGTACTCAAACCCATCCCGCTTGACCGTGGCCACCAACGACTTCGATAAGGCATTCACCACCGACGCGCCGACGCCGTGCAAACCGCCACTGTGGAGATAACCACTTTCGGTCTCCCCGAATTTGCCACCGGCGTGCAAAACCGTGAGCACCAATTCCAGACCACTTTTGCGATACTTGGAGTGCAGTTCAACCGGGATCCCACGACCATTATCACTGATCGTCAGCGCGGTCCCGGTTTTGTGGAGCACTACCGTGATGTGATTGGCATAGCCATTGATGTATTCATCGACGGCATTGTCCAGGATTTCCCACGCCAGATGATGCAGACCCTTGGAATCGACGCCACCGATATACATGGCTGGACGCTTGCGCACGGGCTCCAAGCCTTCAAGCACCTGGATGTCCTGCGTGCGGTAAGCGGATTCTTTCAAGGCGCTGGATGTGTTCATGTGCTCGTCTTCTTAGGTCCAAGGCGGAGTGCTGAATCGTTGGCCACCGGTGCCGTGTTACTCGAAGAGGGAGTCGGAACCATTCCCGTGCCTGTCGGAATCTCGGTCGCGCGGCTTCGATTTCCCTTCATGCTCTTCCCAGTTCACCAACTCGATAGCTGCTGGCACGATACTACTGAATTTGGTGCGCACACTGGGCTTGGCTCCCAGCCCTCCGCGGTGTTGAATCTTAATCGCACCGGGACCGAACTCCTGCGTCTTCCCCGCCTCGGTCACGACGATGAGCTTATCGAATCGCCCCCCAACAAGCACACCTCCGATGCAAGCATCGTGATCATTGAGTTTGATGCCAATCACACCTTTGCCGACCCCGGCGAGGATGTTCACTTCGTCGATGGGGAAGTGAATGAGATACCCCCCACGCGAAGCAAGCATCAGGCTGCTTTCATCGCGCACGAGTTTGACAAGGACGACATGATCGTCTCGATCAAGTTTCACGAATCGGCGGCCCACCTTCGTCGATTCCGTCCTAAAAGTGACGAGCGGCATTCGCACGACGTTGCCGCCTCTGGTTGCAATCAGGAGATAAGGCCCACCTGGTGTATCACCGCGAGCCTTCTCGTCGGCCGGTGTGAAGCGTGGGTCTGTGGAACTAGCCCCGATCACGCGCACTTGATCGGCAAGCCGGAAGTACTTGGTGATTGGCTCGCCATAGCCCGTGGTCGCCGGCACTTCGTTAATCCGCATGGTGTAGGCGGAGCCATCGTTTGCGAAGAAGATGATACTATCCAGAGTCGTGCCCGGCACAACAGCCAATACTTCATCACCTTCTTGAACGCGAGTGGTTTCCACGGACGCCAGACGACCCACCCGCTTGATGTAGCCGTTGCGTGTCAGGATCACGTTGGTGTTCTCGCGGACGATGTAGGCTTCCGCATCGAATGTCAGCACATCCTCGTCCGACGCCATCCGCGTCTTACGCCGCTCACCGAATTGCTCGATTAACTGATCCATTTCGCCCTTGATGATCGCCCACACCTTCTTGTTCGAGGCGAGTAGAGTTTCGATCCGCTGGGCTTCCTTCTTCTTCTCGGCGAGTTCGTCCAGGATTTTCTGGATCTCCATTTGTGCAATCTTGTAGAGCTGAGCATCGAGAATCGCCGTCACTTGTTCGTTATCCAGCGCGAAGATCGCCATGAGCTTCTGAGCCGCGTCCGGTTTCCCGCTGCTCTCACGGATGATTTTGATCGCCCGATCCAGAGCGTTGAAGATGATTGCGAAGCCTTCGAGGATATGAATCCTTCGGAGAAGTTGGCGGAGTTGGTATTCCAAGCGCCGACGCACCGTAGTCAGTCGGAAATCCAGGAACTGCTGCAAGACATCTTTGAGGCTGAGCCCATCGCGGGGCACCATCGTCTTGCGGTCTCCCGCAAGTACCAGCGCAGTCATGTTGTACGAGAAGTTTTTCTGCAACTCCGTGTGCTTATAAAGATAAGCCATCACCAGTTGCGGGTCGGTGCCCGGCTTTAGCTCCAGCACCAACCGGAGGCCATCCTTATCATTCGACTCGTTCGATTGACCGATGAGCTGCGGGACTTTCCTGTCCTCGGTGATCTGGCCGATGATTTGTTCCAACTGCCCCTTGTCGACACCGTAGGGAATGGAATTGATTACGATCTGGGAGCGACCTTTACCCAGGTCTTCGAGCTTCCATTCACCTTGAACCTTGATGCTCCCAGTACCTTCTTCGTAGATCTTCCGCAATGTCGCTCGGTCGGTGATGATCTTTCCACCCAGAGGAAAATCCGGTCCTTTCACGCGATCCAGAAGTTGAGCAATAGTCGCATCGGGGTTATCGATCAGATGGATAGACGCGCGCAAGACCTCCGCGAGATTGTGCGGCGGAATGTTGGTCGCCATTCCAACGGCGATTCCAGAGGTGCCATTGACCAAGAG
>JBGTAO010000022.1:0-2970 GCA_041749835.1 Gemmata sp.
ACCGGCCAGGATGATGCTGTTCGAAACCGCATCGCAGGTGAACTTGGCTGGCAGGGGTTTCCCTTCCAGGAACTTGGCGATAGCCGGAACGACATCGGCCGCAGCAACATTCCTCAGCTTGATCACCTGGGCGGCATTGCGTGCGGTGGCCGGGGCCACACAGGCTTTCTCCTCACAACTGGAACGGACCACGCGCACGGTGGCCAGTGCAACGACCTCATATTCGACCACCGACTCACAACCCATGACTGCGGTCAGTCGGTTCAGATATGGGATGTTCGTGAAGGGTGTTGAGCACGCGGTTTTGCCGGCTTCCTTCCAGCTCCCGAGCACGATCGTTCCACCACAGGGAACCACGCAATTCTTTTCGATCGCTTTTGTCTGAATGTCAGGAGCCTGCAGATACTGCGTGAACGGAATCGGCTTGCCCTGGCTACCACCTTCGAAGATCGGCGTGATCTGCGTGACGACGGGCACCAGGTCGATCTGCTTTTTGGCCAATTGGGTGCGGCTCAGATTCACCTGAAGGGTGACTGTTCTCGAGCCCGGCGCAATTCGGCCGCACAGTTCCAGTTTGTCGCCGAGATCAATCGTGCTCGACCTGGGAACCATCACCGAGATTCCATTGATCTTCCTGGCTTCGAGTTCGGTGACGAATTGCCGTTGCTCACCACAATGAAGCTGCGCCAACTGGCTGTCGAAAGTGGTCAGCTTGGGGAACTGCATCACTTGGGCAGTCGCTTCACTTTGGATGGCTTGGAGCAGTGTCTGGAGTTCGTCTGCGGTCAGCACCGTTTCGCCCGTTGTCTTCACACCACGCTCGTTGAAGAACCCGAGCGGTACCTTCACCAACCGTACTTCGGTACAGAGCGAGGTATCTTGCAACCGTCGGAGCGAGGTGAGTAAGTCCGTCACCTCTTCCACAACGCCGGGTGTGTTGGTGACGACCAAGGCCCCGCCAATGTTGAAGAACTCGGCTGTCCCGGAACCGCCGTTCATGTTCCAGGAATTCGGGCGAATCATGGTGGTGACGAGCTTGATGAGTTGTTCAGAACAGCAATCCATCGTGGGGCAGGTCGAGCAGAGCGGCCCCTTGTGCACAGATCGGGGTGCGGGGCATGGTTTCCCTGGCAGGCACAGGTTCGGCACTGGGGTCACAAGATCCGCGACGCTAAACACCTTGGTGATCAGGCGCGGCTTCGGTGGTTCTTCGGCACTCGCACCGGAAGCCAGTACCAGAATCACGGCCGCAGCGAGCAATCGAGATCGCATGTGAGCCCTCTCGCATTCAGGAATGCCCGGTTGGGGGGAAAGAGATCCCGGGCGCGGCGAGAAGATAGCGACACTGGGAAATAGCACAAGCCGAATTGCTGGCGATGGGGACTTGGCAGGTGCGGGCGTGTGCTCATCGATTCAGCGTGCGAGGCAATCCTGGTAATTCAACGAACCCCAGGGTGTTCCTGGGGCTCGCGAGGTGGAGGTGAGGGGAGTCGAACCCCTGACCTCTTGAATGCCACTCACAAATTTTCGAGTCTGTTCCGTGTACCGTTCGTGGAGCTTGTCGGCGTTCTCTGCGATCACCCAAGACCCGTCGGCGTCCACGAGAACCCACGCCTGTACTTCGATTACCTCAGCCATCGTCGTTCACCCCCAGAATATCTCCAAGCAACGTGGCCAGGAACATCAGTTGGCCACAGGCCAGGACCACCCCGCCTACGAGCAGGTTGCCCATCAAGCAATTTGCTGTGCCAGCCACCATCATCAGTGCTGCAAACATTGGTCTTCTCCCGTTTGCGATGCGTTTGCCCCACACGTTATTAATACGCTATCCGGATTAGATGTTAATACGGAATCTGGATTTTATCCGGCAGAAATTCTGCTACAATGATTTGAGGAGGATTGACTATGTCTGATACAGGGCAAACGATTGCGGAACGCGCGGCACGCTACGCCGCGTGGTTTGGGCCACGCTTACGGGAACTCCGCACCAAGGCCGGATTAACGCAGGCTGCACTAGCAAATCTGATCGGAATTGCACAATCGAGAATCGGCGAATACGAGTCGCCCACGACGCGCTACGCGCCATCGTGGGAAACGGTCGTCAAAATTTCGTTGGCACTCGACGTGAGCACCGAAGTGTTCTTGCGTGAGCCAACGGAAAACCCGTAATTTCTGTTACTCAGTAAATCCGTATAGCGTATACCAACTTAGCCGAGGCACCATCGCTCTTGGGAAAACGGATAAGGAGGCAACCTGTGGCACCTGATGTGATTCGCGAACTTTTGCGGCAGACTCCATTTCGGCCGTTCCGGGTGTTCCTTTCTGGGGGGCAATCGTATACGGTTGTCGGGCCGGAATGGCTGATGGTGACCGGGCCAACTTCTGTGTTGGGTATCCCGGGCGAATCGGCCGATGGAGACCGGGTGATCATGCTGGACAACAGAAGCATCACCCACACTGAGCCAGCCGACGCAATTCCTGGGAAGTCTCAGTAACCCACTCAGGAGCCCGGGCGTCACCGGCCGGAGGCTCCTACTGATTTGCCCGTGCAGATTTCCCAATGGGTATAGGCAAGGCATGGCCGGCGCGGGAAGTATCAATTCAGCCAGCGGGCAACGCACTCGCCCCATGAGTGGGGCAGTGGTCCTACACTTTGCGGCGCAACACATCGAGACGCGAACAAATGGTCTTCGTGGAGAGGCCGGATTCGGCAGCCCACTCGTTGAGGGTTTTGGTTTGGCCGTTGGCCGTGATCATCCGGGGTGGGTGTGACATACCGCGTCTCCTGTGGCGTGCCAAACGTGACACCTCGCCCGGAACCGCGCAAGCACAGTAGCAACCCCTTACTTGCATTCCGACGCAACAAGGGAATCACCGGCACCCACCCCAGCAACGAAGAAAGCCCCGGGAATTCCCGGGGCTTTCGAGGTGGAGGTGAGGGGAGTCGAACCCCTGACCTCTTGAATGCCA
>JBGTAO010000023.1:0-3206 GCA_041749835.1 Gemmata sp.
GCACATCCTGGCGATGAATCCGGATGCTGCCCCCGCCCACTTCCGAGCCGTTAAGAACCATGTCGTACGCCTTGGCCTTCACCTTGCCGAGTTCGGAATCCTGTGCGAGGTGCGCGAGATCTTCATCCATTGGAGCAGTGAAGGGGTGGTGGATCGCCACAAAACGATTCTCTTCTTCATCCCGGGCAAACATCGGGAAATCGACCACCCAGAGGAAGTTGAAGTGATCGAGCCGAGGCTGGAAGGCTTGCGGTGCGTAGGCTTCCTTCCGCTTCTTGGCGGCATCGGTTTTCTTCTTTTCCACTTCGTCGTGCTCAGCCTTTTCGTCCCACCAGTTCTTGTACAGCTTGAGCTTGCTGGCCATGGCCACACGCAGCGCACCCAAGGCATTGCAAACCACCTCTTCCTTGTCGGCAATGAACAGGATCAAGTCGCCGGGTTGAATCTGGAGCGTCTCGCGGAGTTGGGCTTTGAGTTCTGCTGTGAAGAACTTCTCGATGGCACCCGTGAGTTGCTCGCCCTCGGCTTTCATCCAGGCCAGCCCCTTGGCCTTATAATCGGCGACGAGTTTGGGCAGTTCGCCACCGGGCTTGAGGGCCGTGTTGCTGAATTTGTCGGCGGCACCTTTCACGTTGATGGCACGAACTACGCCACCGCTT
Source organism: Gemmata sp. (assembly GCA_041749835.1). Lineage (GTDB taxonomy): Bacteria > Planctomycetota > Planctomycetia > Gemmatales > Gemmataceae > Gemmata. The sequence goes on from JBGTAO010000023.1 coordinate 660, forward strand.
TCGATCGCTCCCTTGAAGACCGCGAACTCCGATTGTGCCGCCAGCGCCGTGACATCGACAATCTCGAGACCATAGCGCAAGTCCGGCTTGTCCGAACCATAGCGGGCCATCGCCTCCTGGTACGTCACACGCGGGAAAGGCGTTTGCAGTTTCACGTCCAGACATTGCTCGAAGATGTCGCTGGCTAACTGCTCCATCAGCGTCAGCACATCTTCCCGCTCAACGAACGACATCTCGACGTCCAGTTGCGTGAACTCGGGTTGGCGGTCGGCCCGTAGGTCTTCGTCACGCAGACAGCGGGCAATCTGAAAGTAGCGATCGAATCCCGAGATCATGAGCAGTTGCTTGTACAACTGGGGTGATTGCGGAAGTGCGAAGAATTCGCCGTTGAAGACCCGACTCGGGACGAGGTAATCCCGCGCCCCTTCGGGTGTACTCTTCCCCAACAGCGGCGTTTCCACTTCTAGAAACTCATGGGAATCCATGAAGTCGCGGATCACCTTGCAGACTTTGTGGCGCTGAATCAGCACCCGCTGGAGGGAACGCCGTCGCAAATCCAGATACCGGTGTTGGAGTCGCAGATCCTCGTTCGCGAGTTCTTCATCCGGGAACTCGGTGACCGAGAACTTGAGCGGCGGACACGCGTTCAACACCTGGATCGACTTCGCCTCGACCTCGACTGCACCCGTGGGGATGTCGGCTCGTTCCGCGCCGGGCAGCCGTTTTCGCACCACACCATGGACGGCCAGCACCCATTCCCGCCCAAGGTCTTTGCCTTCCTTAAACAACTCTGGTGTATCGGCTTCGATCACAACCTGAGTCAGACCATAACGATCGCGGAGATCGATGAACACCTGGTTTCCGTAGACCCGGCTAATCAGTACCCAGCCATTGAGCGTGACGTTTTGGCCCGCATGCTCCACGCGAAGTTGACCACAAGTATGTGTCCGCTGCCACTCCGCCATGGTTAGGTTGCTCCGTTGGAAACGCCTGCATCGAAGAAAGTAAGGCCTATTGTAGAAAGCAGGTTCACCGCCGCACGAACTCTCCGAGCGGATGTTACTTCCCGTGTGTGCAATCGGCTCCGTATACTCAGAGATATCACTGGATTCTGCCTCGCACTGGGGTTGATCATGCCGATGGTCGCACGCACCGCGTTACTTCTGGTTCTCATTCTCGCTACTGTGCCTCGCTTTGCGTCGGCCCAGTCGGAAACGGTCAAGGAACAACAGCAGAAGTTCCAGACCGAGCGTGAACTGGCCGTGAAAGCCCAGTTCCCCGCCGATGCGCTCGCCCGAGCAGACGATTTCGCCAAACGTGCTGAAGCCGCGTTGAAAGAGGGCAATGAGAAGGCCGCAGTGCGGCACTTACGGGATGCCCGCTGGCAACTCCCGTATCTCCCGGCGGGGCTTCCCCAGCACGTGGTGCGAGTGTTCGGCGAATCGCGCATGCGGCATGCGGATCGCGTCAACTCCCTGGCCTACAGCTTGGATGGCAAGCGGATTGCGTCGTCTTCGAAGGATGGCACGGTCAAAATCTGGGATTTGGGAAATGGGCGCGAGTTGGTGACCTATCGGGGTCACCTGGATCAGCCAGACGACCCGACAAAGGCGGGTACTAACATCTTGAAGGTGGCAGATGTCGCCTTCCATCCCAAAGATCCCAAGTTGATCGCGTCATCAGCGGGGAATCAAGTCCACCTCTGGGATGCCGAGACTGGCAAGTCAATCAAGACGCTCGTGAATCTGGGAAAGACCGATAAACCGATCAAGTCGATTTCCTTCAAGCCCGATGGCAGCGCTCTGGCAGTGGGTGGCGATGACGGTTTCTTGCGGCTTTACGATCTCGAGACTGGTAAGGCTTCGTTCACTAGCCCGCCCCGCAACGCCCGCATTGAAACCGTCGCCTTCAGCTCGAATGGGAAGATGATCGCAGTGGGAGATAGTAACTCCCAAGTCGCGGTTTATGTGCCCGGCTTGCCGAATCCCCTGGCCATGGCGGTTCAGGGAGTGGATCAGGGCGAAGTGATGGGCGTGGCATTCTCGAGTGATAATGGTGCCGTGTTCACCAGTGGCCGCGATGGTAAAGCACGACTCACTGCAGGCCCAAAACCTGATGGAACCGGCGCAGGCAACACGGCAACTCGCCTGCGCGAGTTCATCGGTCACACCGGAGCTGTGTCCGACCTGGCCGTGGTTCCGGATGGAACGCTCTTGATCACCGGCGGTGAAGACAAGACTGTGCGCGTCTGGGAAGTGTCCTCGGGGAAACAACTGCGCACCTTCCAGGGGCATTTGAGCCGCGTAACTGCCGTCACTAGCCGGGCCGATGGTAAGCAATTAGCAAGTGCATCCGAAGATGGTGCGATTCGCATTTGGGACATTACAACCGAAGACGAACACCTTGCACTCAAAGACGCCAAGGATTCACTCTGGACCGTCGCATTCAGCCCCAACGGCAAGCGCATTGCTGCGGCAGGTGCCGATGGCGCGATTCGGGTGTATGTCCCCGAAACCGGAAAGCTGGAAACCACTCTGTCTGGTGCGA
>JBGTAO010000024.1:0-6120 GCA_041749835.1 Gemmata sp.
CCACCGCACGCGCCCACCACACCGCTGCCGGGAAGCGATCTCGGAGCGTTGCCCTTGCTTGCCGAGACACCGGTCTGCCCGCCGGCCAACCTGGGAATGCCCGCCCGCTTGCCGTCCGCGCCGTTCCAGGCGATCCGCCCAGACGCTGGCCCGGGTTCGGTCAAGGAGTTCATCGCGGGGCTCTCGCAAAACGATTCGGGCTTCGAGATCGTGGCGGGCCAGGGACGCATCATCACCACCAAGACCGATCTTGCGGTGAAAGGCAAAGCCTCACCACTGGTTGCCATTGGTGACCCCACGGTCGCCGATTTCACCGTTCTGAGTGCGCGGCAGATTCGTGTGGAAGGCCGCCGACTCGGTGTCACCGATCTTTCGATCATCACTCCCGAAGGCGAATCGTACGGTTTCGAGATCCGCGTTGTCGCCGACTTGCAGGTGCTCCGCGGTCAGTTGCACTGCCTGTTCCCGGGAACCTCTCTGCGACTCACGCAGATCCGCGATCACGTGGTTGTGGAAGGTGAAGCCCGCGACACCGCACAGGTGGCGCGCATTCTTGAGGTGATTCAAGCGTACCTGTTGTCGATCCAGACGGGGCAAGCCCGACAAGTGAGCGGCCAACAACGGCTCACGCCAACCGGACCTAATCCCATGGGGAACGTTCCGCCCGTGGGGAACCCGGATCAACCTGGCGCGGCAACGCCCGAGCAGCCGGCCATCCGCTCGGCCCAGTCCACGATACCACTGCCGCGCGTGATCAACCTGCTGCGGGTTCCGGGCTCCAAGCAAGTGCTGCTGAAGGTTCGCGTGGCCGAGTTGAACCGCACCGCCTTCCGCCAAATTGGTGCCGACTTCCTGGCGACTCCTGGCAACTCGGCGTTTGGTACGCAAATCGGAGGTTCAGGCCTGAACCTCCGAGCCCGCCGCGATCGAGGCGTGCTCTCGGCCTTCGCCGAGACCATTGCCACGGGAGCTACCACCGGGTTCGGCATCTTCGAGCAAGCCGATTTCGCTTTTCTGATCTCGGCACTGCGACGGAACAACATGCTCCGAATCTTGGCCGAACCCAACCTCGTTGCCTTGAACGGACACGCTGCCAATTTCCTGGCGGGTGGTGAGTTCCCCGTTCCTGTCCCACAAACCGGTGGTGGCGGAATCTCACCGACGATCACGGTGCAGTTCAAGGAGTTCGGTGTACGGCTCGGCTTCCTGCCGCTGATCCTCGACGGAGACATGATCCGCCTGACCGTGGACCCCGAGGTCAGCACAATCGATCCGGCCATTGGAACGGTCCTGGTGCCGGGTGGTTCGCCGGTGCCCGGGCTGAACACCCGCCGCGCCCACACTGTGGTCGAGATGCGCGAGGGCCAAACTTTGGCGATCGCTGGCTTGCTCCAGATCAATCTGGATGGCACGACCGAGCGCATTCCCGGTCTGGGCGATCTGCCGATCCTCGGGCCATTCTTCAGCAACACCACCAGTGGCCGCGTGGAGAAAGAACTGATCGTTCTGGTGACGCCGTATCTGATCGACCCGGCGAACTGTGATCAGGTCTCACCGCTGCCGGGCGACGAGATCCAGACGCCCAACGACTTCGAGTTCTACATCATGCATCGGATCGAGGGCCGGCATGGCGATTGGCGTGCCACCACGGATTACGACAAGCAACACAAGACGGCGGTGAAGAGCCTGATGCGGCTCGATGCCACTCATGTTCGCGGCCCATTCGGTTTTTGTGATTGAAGCCACAGTGTACTGCGATTTGTCCGCAACCAACAGGACCGAGTGGAGAGAGCTCGATGAAGATCTTACTCTGGAAGCGAACTCTGGTTGCAGCGCTGTGTGCAGCCGCTACCGACAGTGCCGCACAGGCGCAATACCCGGCCAACGGTGTGTGCAGCCCGTATCCGGCTCCCCGGTCACTCGGGAAGACCAAGCACTTTCCGAAGCCCGCCTGGCCATCGGTGCCCCTCGGAACTTCGCTCGACATGCACTTCCAGACGATGATCACCAATAATGTGGCCAAGCGGATGGTGCTCCACGATTACGACTTTCTGCCCGACTCGGCCCAACTCAATTACCGCGGGAAAGACCGCTTGCACCAGATCAGCAACTGGCTTGTCAACAACAACTACCCGATCACGATCGAACGGGTTCCGAGCAATCCGTCACTGGCAGAAGCCCGCAGACGAATTGTTGTGGCCGAACTGACCACTCTGGTGGGGGCCATTGGTCCCGATCGCGTGGTGATCGGGGCTTCGCCGCATGTGCCCCTCCAGGGTGTCGAGGCGGAGCTGATCTATCAGAACCTTTTGCAACTGACCCAGTCGGCGGGCGTGAGCCCCGCAACCACGGGTATCAACGGCGGAGCGTCCACCGGAGCGACCCCCATTGGGACGGGTGGCACCGGTACCGGTGGTGGAAACAACTCGGGTAACCGCTGATTCCCGAATCGGACACTGGGAGGATGAGCAATGCACAAGACCTGGCAACGGCTGACGACCGGGATGTTCATCCTGGCACTGGGTGCGCTCGCGGGATGCCGCAGCACGAGTAACATGGGATTGGACAACGATCCGCACGCGAAACTGGATCAGTCGCAAACGAGTGATATTCAGATCGCCGTAGCTCAAACACTGGAAGCCCGGGGAGAAACCCAGGACGCGCTTCGCTTTTACTACCAGGCTGTGCGGAACGATCCCACTCGTGCCGATGCCTGGAGCCGAATCGCGGTGATGTGCGATAAGGAAGGGATGTTGAACGAATCGACCGAGGCCTATCGCCAGGCGCTCGCACTGCGACCCGACAGCCCAGACCTGCATTGCAACCGTGGGTACAGCCTGTATCTGCAGCAGCAATGGGAGCATGCCGAAGTGGAGTTGCGCAACGCGATTCAGCTTAAGCCGGGCCACACTCGGGCACACAACAACCTGGGTCTGGTGTTAGCCCGCACCGGTCGTTCGGCCGAGGCGCTGGTCGCCTTCAAACAAGCGGGCTGTAACCCCACCGATTCTCACCTGAACATGGCCTACGCACTCACGCTGAACGGGGACTTTCTCCAGGCCCGCACGCACTACCAGACCGCCCTGAAAACGCAACCCGATAGCGCCGCTGCAAAAGACGGACTCAACAATATCGAGGTGTTGGTTGCTCGGCTGAAGCCGAATGGGGATGCAATTGCCACGTCGCCTGCTGGCACCAGTCCGGTTGTCGCAGCGGGAGCAGCGATTTCAACCAGCTTGAAACCGGAACCAGCCGGGGCAACGGCTCAGGCACCGATTGTTCCCACCAAGCCCCGCCAGAGGAGCGAACTGGACCGCTGAACCGGCGAATAATCGACATCATCGCAGCGATAATAAACGAGACCGGGTGCTTCCGCGCCCGGTCTCGTTTATTCGGGTTCCTTACTTTGACAGCATGAAGGCCCTAATCCGGATTATCATCTACATCAATTCCATCCGCATATCCGACAGGATCTAACAATTAAATCTGCAGCGGAGATCGTCTTTTCCTTGACATAAAAATTCACAAAGTTAGCATCATCTTCAAATCAACCAGCACACTTTATGAGACGAGATGTTCTCCAAGTGTGCAGGCTGTGGTTGACCTGCTTCCCGTTCAGGGACTGAAACCAGATTCTGCACCAAAGCTCAAACTGGAGTGGAACGTCTCTGTGTGATGGCCCGATAGTATTACGATTTTGATATTTTTGCGGTCCGAGCTGAACAATTGGGGGTTCATGCTCATGATCCGACCATGATGGCAGGCACGCCACACCAGCCCTCGACGACCTCAACCCCGCAAACGAACTGGTTCCAGGATGGATAGATAATTTGATGATGGTCATTATTGTTTCACACGAACTTCGATTGTATCGGCCCGCGAGATCTCACGCATCGTGATATTGACTGGGTCTGATTCCATCTGTTTGACGCCCGGAGCTACCCCATGAGCACTTTCGCCCAGAAGTGCACGGTTATCCTGGTGACCGCGCGTGAGCCTGATGAACAGTTGGCCGTCTCTCTCCACACCATCATCGACGAAGTTACTGGCCTAGTGTTGGAGTCGGTAACCGCGCACCGAGTGCTATCGACATTACCCCCCTCGCCCGTGTTGCTACTCCTGTATCTGGGCCAGTCCGGCGATACTCGCGTCATCGCACCACTGCTGAGTCGGTTAGCGGTGGCTGATAAACCGTCCCCAATGGTTGTGCTTGCTGAACCGGGGTTGGCCGAAGAAGCGTTGCCGCTGTTGCGGCGTGGTGCCGTTGATTACCTGGAACGGCCGCTCGATCTTCGCCGCCTGAGCATGCTGATCGAGGTGCTCACGGTTCGTGCCCGCCAAACCCGAGCCACGCCAAGCAACACACTCGACACGCCAACCCAGACAAACACGTTTATTGATAGCGCCGATTCTCGCATGGGTCGCGTACTCGAACTGGCCAGCCGAGTTGCCACGGTCGATTCGAACATCCTGATCCGGGGGGAAACCGGAACCGGCAAAACTCGGCTCGCCAAGATCATTCACGAATTCTCAGCCCGCAAGAACCGCCCGTTCTTTGTCGTGAATTGTGCAGCGCTTTCGCCAATGCTGATTGAAAGCGAAATGTTCGGGCATGTGAAAGGAGCATTTACCGGAGCCGACCGCAATCGCACCGGGAAGTTCGCCGAGGTCGGCAGTGGCACGATCTTTCTCGACGAAGTCGATTCACTTTCACCTGCGCTCCAAGCCAAGTTGTTACGGGTGATTGGCGAACGAGTCTTCGAAAAGGTTGGCAGCAACACCCCCATTCCGATGCAGGCTCGGTTGATCGCTGCGACCAATCGGAGCCTGGAAGCCGAGATTGCGTGCGGCCGATTCCGGGCCGATCTGTACTACCGGCTCAATGTCGTCACGATCGAGGTTCCCCCGCTTCGCGAACGACCCGAACTGTTCGACGCACTGCTGAACCATTTCTTCCACGAGATGATCCTGCAATCGCAGCGCAAGATTACCGGGATCGCGCAGGAGGCCATTCAGGCGCTGCGAGCGTACCACTGGCCGGGCAACATTCGTGAACTCCGCAATGCCATCGAACGTGCTGTCGCTCTCCGCCCCACTGGCCGTATTGAACTGGAAGACCTGCCCGACGTTGTCATGAACACGAGCGGCATGAACGAAACCTGCCTCACTGCCGCGTTGACCGAAACGACCGAGCTGCCAGCACTGGGATCGAGTCTGCAACCCCAACCGAGCCGGAACCTCTCGGCCACCAAGGCGGAAGCGGAGGCGACACTGATTCGTTCGGTGCTCCAAAAGCACAGGAACAATCGGTCGCGGACGGCGGCGGAATTGGGGATCAGTCGAGAAACGCTTTACAAGAAGCTCCATCGATATCAGCTTTACGAAGGTTGATGCGGATTTCGCCAGGCCGCTGTTGCACCCGCGCAATCGGGGATGCCGTTCCCACTCCGGCTCGCGTGGTCCAACCAAGCACGGGCTTTATGCTGGACAGATCCTGTAGGTAGCTGCCATCGATGAAGCGAATCGTAATTGCCGCATTGCTTCCCGTGGAGCAGTGGTTGACGCGGCGCTATCTGGACCACACCACCCTTCGCGTCGCGGCTTGCTCGGTCATCGTGATCAGCCTGCTCTTGTTGTTGGTGAGCTTTCTCACCGTCGAGGCAGGCCAAACTCCGTTTGGCTCGGAACTGGGTGGCGATTTTGCCACCTTTCACGCCGCTGGAACAATCCTCAACCGCTACGGCTCGAATCAGCTCTACGACACGGCGCTCCAACACCGCCTGGTTCACGAGGTGTTGCCGGGCATGCCCGCAGATCAATCGCTGCCCTACGCCTACCCACCGTTCGTGGCGTTCGCCTTTCGGCCGCTGGCGCTCCTGCCGTTCGCGTGGTCGTTTGCGCTCTGGCTGGTACTAGCGGCGGTGGTCTACGCGATCGGGTTGCGAGTGATTGGCTGGCTCGTGACATCGTTCTCGCGCAAGGACCGTACGACGGCGCTGCTGCTGGCGGTGTCGTATCAGCCATTCATCATCGATTGCTGGCTCGGGGGGCAGCTCTCGATCTTTGGATTCGCGTTTTTGGCCCTGGCGCTGCTCGCCGAATTCCGGCAACGACCATTCC
>JBGTAO010000025.1:0-6817 GCA_041749835.1 Gemmata sp.
CCGTCGTGGTCGCCCGCCACGGCTTCGGCGATCAGTACAAGGCCAGCGAAATCCTCTTCCCTGGCGCGGGCACGGTGAAGCTGACCTACACACCGGCCGACGGCGGCCCCGCCATCGAGAAGGAAGTCTTCAAGGCTCCCGGCGGCGGCGTCACCATGGCCATGTACAACCTGGACGACTCGATCCGCGGCTTCGCCCGGGCCTGCTTCAACTACGCAATGGGTCGCGATTACCCTGTTTACCTCAGCACGAAGAATACGATCTTGAAGGTCTATGATGGCCGGTTCAAGAACCTGTTTCAGGAAGTCTTCGATGCCGAGTTCAAGCCACAGTTCGACGCCAAGAAGCTCACCTACGAGCACCGCCTGATCGACGACAAGGTTGCGAGCAACCTGAAGTGGAGCGGCGGCTATCTGTGGGCGTGCAAGAACTACGATGGCGATGTCCAGTCCGACACGGTGGCTCAGGGCTACGGTTCGCTCGGGCTGATGACCAGCGTTTTGATGTCGCCCGATGGCAAGACTGTGGAAGCCGAGGCCGCGCACGGTACGGTCACGCGCCCCTACCGCCAGCACCAACAGGGCAAGCCCACGAGCACCAACCCGATTGCTAGCATCTACGCCTGGACACGGGGCCTGATCTATCGCGGCAAAATGGATGGCACGCCCGAGGTGGTTCAGTTCGCCGAGAAGCTGGAAAAGGTTTGTGTTGATCTGGTGGAAGCCGGGAGCATGACCAAAGACCTCGCGTTGTTGATCGACGATCTCGCACCGTTCCTGACCACCGATCAGTACCTCGACGCGGTGGATGCGGAATTGAAGAAGCGCATGACCACCTGATGCTGGTGAACTCCACTGCATCATTGCCAGCGAACGGTCAACTTCCCTTCGTTCTTGGCCCGGCGCTCCAGGTAGGTCAGCGAGCGTCGGGCACCCAGCAGAAATAGCACCGCCAGCACCGCCAGCACGCCGACTTCCACTCCCACCGGGAAGACCCCGGGCGTCTGGAAGAGCACCTGGCGCATGCCGTCCATACCGAGTGTCAGCGGAATGGCGCTGGCCACAATGGCCACGGCGCGTGGGAAGATTGCCACCGGAAAGTTCGTGCCGCTCAACAGGTAAATCGGCTCTTGTAGCAGGTTCACCATGTGCCACGCCTCGCGGCCCCACAGCAAGAAGATCGAGGCGAACATCATTCCCAGGCCGTAGAGCGCCGCGAGCGTGACGAGGAATATGGCGGCCAACAGCCACCAACTTGTGGGTTGGAGCGGGACATTGAAGAGCAGCACGCCGGCGGTGGTGATGGCGCTGGCGCGTACTAGCGTGGTCGTCATTCCTCCGAGCGCCATCCCGGTCAGAATGGCCATCATCGGTGCGGGCGACATGATGTAATGTTCGAGGTTCCCCGAGTCCCGTTCCCAGTACAGTTGCGCGCCCATGCCCCAGAGTACGTTCAGCCAGAACGTCGTCATGGCTGCGCCAAGCACCACAAAGCCCGTGAAGGCTGGCGGGGCGTTCATCGATTTGTACGCGAACGCGAACGCCGACACCGCCAACACCGGGAGCACGGTTTCCTGGATCATCCAGGATCGACTTCGGAACAACCACGCAACCCGGGGATAGGTTCGGGCCAGAGCGGCCACAACGAATAGACGCCACGTGGGAAGCATGGGATGCGGCCACCGGGAGTTTCGGGGTGCGATTGTCCGATTGCAGTTTACAGAATCCTGAGCCCACGGACCCAGGCCCCTTCGCGTGCAATCTCGTCTTCGGTCATGCCACCGGGGCGATGAATCGCGGCTGTCGCAGCGCGGCCACTGGTCAGATCGGTTGCTGTAATCTCGATTCGTCCATTCGCTGCAACACCACAGCGAACCCGTACCGGTGAACCTTTCGGCAATTGGGGCGGCAGTCCGTCGATCCAGCATTCGCCCACGGGGATACAAGCCTCGGCTTGCTGCGCTTCGCCCTGGAGAATCCGCACCCGCACGCGGGTTTGGTTCTCGGTTACCGTCGAATAGGTCTGTTCGGCTGCGGCCGGGAGTTGCGTGTTGCGGGGCACGAGTTTGTGGTTGATGCGTTCGGCACCGTGGCGAACCTCGACACCCAGGCTATGCGCATTCACGCTGATCTCAACCACGTCGGCCAGACCTGTTGTCGCGTGAGCGGGGGCATCACCATTTGCTGCCACTTGGCTCGCATGAATCCCGGCATGCACTGCAGCACCGCGTGCGACCACTTCGCTAACGGCTAAGGAATGATCCGGTTGCTGGCCCGTGAGTTCCGCGAGCACGCGGGCCGTCGCCGGCATGTGGGTGCTGCCACCCACCATCAGGATGCGGTCGACTTGATCCCAGCACAGCCCGGCTTCGTTGAGCACGTGTTGTGCGGTCAGTCGCGTGCGAATCAGGAGATCTTTCGTAAGGTTCTCGAACTCGGTCCGCGACACGGGGAGCGTGAGGCGTTGCCCGGCGTGGACCACAGTGAGGCTGGCTTGCTCCACCTTGGAGAGCGCTCGTTTGGTGCGCTCGGCCGCGGCCTCCAGCGCGGCGCGTGAATGTGCATCGTAAAGTGGATTGTCGCCGTAGCGACTGGCAAACTGCTCGGCGGCCCACTGGGCGAGTCGATCGTCCCAGTCGCGCCCACCCAGACGCACATCACCTTCGATTGCCAGTACCTGGAAACGCTTCGCCCCCAGTTTGACGAGCGTGACATCGAACGTGCCGCCACCGAGATCATAGACGAGTACGGTTTCCTGAGTGCCCGCGTCGAGGCTATGCCGCTGACCGGGTGAGAGCGAGTAAGCAAGCGCGGCCGCCGAGGGTTCGTCGATGATGTCGAGCACATCGAGCCCGGCCATCCGTCCCGCGTCTTGCGTGGCTTTGCGGCGGGTATCGTCGAAGTATGCTGGAACCGTGATGACACACTTCGAGATCGGTCCGAGTTGTGCGATCGCGTCCTGAGCGAGTTTCCGGAGAATGATTGCCGCCAGCGTCTCGGGGCGGAACTCCCGACCCGCGACCGGGCGGCCATAATCGGGCAAGCCCATGCGGCGCTTGATCAGTGTGGCAACACGCTCGGGTTGCTCTAGCGCCAGATCCAGTGCGGCCTGACCGACCACCGCCGAACCATCGGGTGCCAGGTAGACCGCCGAGGGCGTGAGGATGTCGCCATCGCGATTCGCAACGGCATTCGGGCGGCCGCGATCATCGAGCGCTGCCACTGCGCAGAATGTCGTACCCAGGTCGATACCAATCAGGGACATAATGGCGTGAGATACTCGCCGGGCGGAGATGGAGCGCTTGGAACGGGCCAAGCGTAACTGAGGCTATTGTAACCGGCTGTGTAGGAAAGTGTGAAGGCGGGTGAGCCATTCCGGGGAAGTCAGGCGAGACCAGCGCCGTTGAAGCGCTGGGCCGCACCCGAATGCCAAAGCGATTACTTCTTCTTGCCCACCGTTTCTTGGCGGCGGGTCTTGGCCTTGGGTGACCCCGGGCCGACTTTGTTCGTGGGCCGCACCATCACCGTGGTACCCGGGTGACCCGGAATGCCACCCCGCACCAGCAACAGGTTGTTCTCGATGTCGATCTGGACGACGGCGAGGTTGCGGATCGTGACCCGTTCGTTGCCGTAACGGCCCGCTCGCTTCAGGCCCTTCTTCGGGCGACCAGTACCGCGGTTGCTGGCGAGCGAAGAGGTCGAACCCGCCTGGCGGTGAACCTTCTTAGCACCGTGCGCCGCCGGAAGACCGGCGAAGTTGTGCCGCTTCATCACACCCTGGGTGCCGCGACCCTTGGTGTTGCCGGTGACATCGACCGCAAGCACGTCCTTGAACACATCGGCGACGGTCAGCACCTGGCCCACCTTCACCGTCATTTCTTCGGGGTACGCTTCGTACTTCTTCATGCCCTTGTCATCGACAATGCGGATGCGTTCCAGGATCATCTTGGCTTCGGCGGGGCCACACTCGGCGCTGGTGACGAAGTTACCACCGCGATCGAGGCGGAACTCGCGGATGAACCGCTGAGGTTCGCAATCGGCCTTGGGAGGCAATTGCACACCGGCCTTCTGGCGGGCATCTTTGCGTTTGGACTTGAGGTTCGCAGCCACGTGGCCCTGTTCCGGCCGGGTGGCCGCGCGGCGCGGCTTGTCCTTGAAGCCAAGTTGTAAGGCCGCGTAGCCGTCTTTACGGGTCTCGCTCTTGTCGCCCTTGGTGCTGGGGTATTTGATTTGCAGGACCGGGCACGGGCCCAGTTGCAGCACGGTGACCGGTTCAACAGAACCGTTCTCCACGAACACTTGCGTCATACCCAGTTTGACGCCAATCAAACCTAACGACATGGTAACACCTTTCGCCGCAACGGTGGCGGCTGTTGTAACCCGCCGGCCGGCCTGCGATCGGGTGGCATCCCTCGCATCAGTCGGGTTCTTGGTACCGGGGGTGAGCTAGTAATTGTAGTGGCCGGAGGAAGAACGGGTAGGCGCGTGGAACTTCTGAACTTCTGGCAGGAATGGCCGGGCCACGTGCCCCACACGGCGGCCAACCGGGCCAATAATCCGTGTCGGCGGTATTTACCGCGCCAGATTCAGTTTGCCCGGTTCGCGTAACTGGCAAGGCGGTTGAACTTCCATGTAACGAGCGTCATGATTCGCCAGGCCAGTGGTTGTCCGAGGCTGAACCCTGCGGGTACGATGATAGGGCCTATGACGACGGCACCTGGCATGAGGAACGCACCATGAGGCGGCTTGTCGCGGTCATCGCAGCTATCACGGCGACCGGGCTCGCGGGGGCATTCGGCGCACCCGATAGGCCGGGGCCAGCATCTCCGCTCGCCACGCCGAGTGTCGACACGCTGGTTCAGCAACTCGGTTCCGAGCGCTTCCCTGATCGCGAGGCGGCCGCTGTCGCGCTGGAACGGATTGGCCAACCAGCCACGAAAGCCCTTCAAGCCGCGATTCGTAGCGAGAACCCCGAGGTGCGCGAACGGGCCGCGAAGCTGCTGCTCAAGATCAAGCGCACCACCGATAGCTCGTCGCGCCTCGTCGCCCGGCGGGTGAAGCTCAACTACAAACAGATCCCGCTTGGGACTGCGATCAATGATCTCAAGGCCCGCACAGGGTTGAACCTGGCACTCGATACCAACCGAATCGGTAACCCGCTGCGGCTGATCACTTGCGAGACCGCGGAAGTGCCGGTGTGGGAGGCGCTCGAAGCGTTCTGCGTCGCAGCGAATCTCTGCGAGGTCTTTCAGTCGGAATTGGATCTGCCGAAGCCGACCGGGCCACGGCGGGGTTACATCCCGCCGGTGCAACCTCCGGGCGCGGACGCAGTGCCGATTGTGCTCATTGACGGTACACCACAGAAGCTGGCTGGCGATCGCGGAACCTCCGTTCGTGTGGTCGCGTTGCCGGCCAGCTTCCCGGGTCACAAGGTGACACTCGGAACTGGCGAGGTCAACTTCTGCTTCGATGTGGCACCCGCACCCGGGCTGCACTGGCAAGACTTCGTCGATATCAAGATCACGCGGCTGATCGATAGCGCCGGACGGGCTGGCGGAGCGGGGACCGACCGCACGACCACACCGAGCGCCGACCTCAATGGAATGGTGGTATTCGCTCGCCCCGGTGTTGTCGCCATGCGTTTCGACTTCAACGGCAACCCCATTCCGCCCGAGAACGCGGCGAACCCACGGGTGGTGAGCGTGCCCTTGAAGCTGGCCACGGCCTCGGCTCGCTCGTTGAAGCGGCTGGAAGGCTCCGTGTACGGTGAAGTACAGGTTCCCAATCAGCAACTCGTCACGGTGAAAGACCTCAAGCAAAACCTGGGGGTGCCGTTCTCGGGTCCGGCCGAGTTGAAGTTCACGGTGCTGGAGTTGAAGGAACCGGCTCGCCCCGGGGAGTTGGGTTCGCTGCGAGTTCAACTGGAATACCCATCGCCGTGGATGGCCAAAGCTCGCCGTCGCGGTTGGAACCCCGGTTGGCCCGACGCGCCACGGAGCCCTGGCCAGGGCTACACCATCCAGACCTACGATGCCGCGGGCAAGCCGTTCCCCGCCACGAACACTGGCTTCAGCGAGATGAACGATAACGGTTCCGTGACGATTCAGACCATTCAGTTCAACTTCCGCAAGGAAGCCGGCGTGCCCGATCGGGTTGCGGTGGTTGGTCCACGAACGGTTCTGGTCGAGGTGCCCTTCGTGATGGAGAATGTGCCGCTACCATGATTGCCAGCGTTACGTATGGCTCGCGGTTCGGAACCTGGCGAGCGTACCCGCACCCACTAGCATGATTGCAGCAGCAGCTCCGAATCCCACTTGCGGACCAAACGCAAAGAGTGCCCCCACGCCCAGGCTCGCCACGAAATCGCCCACGCCATTCACGGCCCCGAGCACACCCATCGCGGTGCCCCGTTGCGCCTTGTCGGGCACCAGATCCGCCGTCAGCGCCGGCTCGAGCGATTCCTGCACGGCAACGTATGTTCCCGCCAGTGCGAACAGCACCGCGAGCCAGGCCACACTGCGTGTCTCGGTGAAGTAGAGAATAGCGAACCCCACCATGGTGGTGACACCAATCAGATAGCCTGCAACCAGTACCACACGATGGCCGAAACGATCGCCCAGTGCCCCCGCCGGGAACGCCGCCAGCGCACCCGCAGCATTCCGGAAGGCGTACAGCAACCCTGCAATCATCGCGGCCTCTTGTGCGCCGTGGGTCGGCGTAAGCAAGATTGTTGCGGCCAGAATCAACAACGCATGCGAAAAGTCGCCCAGGCCGAAGAGGAACACCGGCACCAGGAAGTTCCGAAAGCCTCGCGGCAA
>JBGTAO010000026.1:0-9142 GCA_041749835.1 Gemmata sp.
CGAGGCCAATCGTGAGCGTGGGATCAACCTCACGGCAGGCAACCAACAACCCCATCATAACCGCGACCGTGAGGCGTTCAAGAGTTCAGTTGTCGACTTGCTATTTTGCGGAGGACGGAACCTATTCTGCTGCTGGTGCCAGCCCTGCTGATCGGTTCGAAACGCGATGGTTCATTGCCTCAAAGTTTGCATCTCGTTCTGGCAAGTCACTCCTCGACGCGGACACAGGTCACGAATATGCTCGCAGGATGGAACGTTCGACTTCCGCCCGCTGAATCGATGCTGCACCTTCCCAAGGGGTTTCAGATCGATGGTAACGGCCTGAATCCCCAACCTCTTCTGCAATGGCTCCAACAGAGCTATCGCACACACAAGGAGTTCTCTCGTGCGCTGTTTGCTTGTCACGGTCTTATTTTCATTGCTGGCACCAGCAGCAGTTGCTGCACCACCCGCCCCCGCAGAGATTCCATCAGAGCTTACCGACTATGTGAACCGGAAAGACGCCTCGTACTCGTGGAAGCTCGTCAAAACCGAGATGAACGATGCGGGGACTGTGTACACGCTCGACATGATCTCGCAAACCTGGCAGGACATTCAATGGGATCACCAGTTGCAGATCTACCTGGCGAAGGGCACCAAGCCCCAGGCCACCATGATGCTCTGGAACCAGGGTGGTCGGCCGAGTACACGCTCGAACATCCTCGGGGTCCAGCTCTCGCAGAAGCTCAACGCCCCGATTGCCTTTCTCTTTGGGATTCCCAAGCAACCGCTCTTCGGTGGTAAAACCGAAGATGCACTGATCGCCGAAACATTCGTGAAATACCTGGAAACCAAAGACGCCTCTTGGCCGTTACTCTTCCCCATGGTGAAAAGCCTCATTCGAGCCATGGATACCATTCAGGCATTTGCGAAGGATGAGTGGAAGATCGAGGTCAAGAACTTCGTCATTACCGGGGCTTCTAAGCGCGGCTGGACAAGCTGGTTGACGGCTGCCACTGGCGATCTGCGTGTGAAGGCGATCGCGCCACTCGTGATCGATACGCTCAATATGCCCGTACAAATGGGCAACCAGGTCCAAGCCTTCGGCAAACCCAGCGAGATGATCAAGGACTACACGGAGCGGAAACTGGTTCCGATCCCCGACACGACCGAGGCCAAGAAACTGTGGATGATGATTGATCCGTGGGTGTACCGCGATCGCTTGACGATGCCCAAAATGATCATCAACGGTGCGAATGATCCCTATTGGCCACTCGATGCACTCAACAGCTATTGGGACGATCTGAAGGGTGACAAGTGGGTGCTTTACGTTCCCAATGCGGGCCACGATCTGAACGAACGCGATCTGAATGGCAAGAGCGAATTGTTACCGATGCGGGCCATTAACACATTGGCAGCATTTGGCCGGTCGCAGATCTTTGGCAAGGCAATGCCGAACCTTACCTGGGTCTGCAAGGAAGGGGAAGGTGTCTGCCGGCTCGAACTCCAATCAGAGGCCAAGCCCAAGGGAGTTCGTGTGTGGGTGGCCAACTCGGAGACACGCGACTTCCGTAAGGCTCGCTGGACCGAAGACAAGGCGATCAAGGCTCCTTTCGAAGTCACTGCTCCCAAGACGGGCTATCGGGCCTTCTTCGCCGAAAGTGAGTATGACCTGGACGGGCTAACGTTCACACTCTCGACGCAAATCCGCATCCTGGAGGCAAAGAAGTAACATCATGGCCTGGGACTTCGCTGCCGAACTTCGGCGGTGGGGGCCGCAAAGCCCACGGGCGACCGTCCGTGGGCTTTCGTCTGCACGTGCTTATTGCAAATACGTGACAACCACCCACTACGAAAACTTTACCGTCGCATCCGTTCTGTTGCCGCGGCGACTGCTACCCCACTTCCAATCGGTCTACGCTTATTGCCGCTGGTCCGACGATCTCGCCGACGAAACCGAGGGGGGCGAAACGGCGCTGGCATTGATCGACTGGTGGCGAACGGAACTCCACACGTGTTATCACGGCGAGCCCACCCACCCGGTCATGGTTGCCTTGCGCGAAACGATCCGTCGCTTTGCGATTCCCCCCGAACCGTTCTTGAAACTGTTGATCGCGTTCGAGCAGGATCAGTTGGTCAAGCGATACGCGACTTTTGAAGAGTTATTGGGGTACTGCCGGAACTCGGCTGATCCCGTTGGTCACCTGGTGCTTTACCTGTTCGAGTGTCTTACGCCGCAGCGAGCGCGGTATTCCGATGAGATTTGCACCGGGTTGCAACTCGCAAACTTTTGGCAGGACGTGGCACGGGACTGGGCCATGGGTCGCGTGTACCTCCCGGAAAGTGATCGCCACCGGTGTGGCTATTCCGATGAAGACCTGGCGGCACGGCGATTCACTCCGCAATTCCGAGAGTTGATGCACTTCCAGGTAGCGCGGACCCGGGGATACTTCCATCGTGGCGAGGAACTGCTACCACTACTCACTCGGGAAGCTCGCGTTGAGGTGGAACTGTTTGCTCGTGGTGGCCGAGCGATTCTCGCGGCAATCGAGCAACTGGACTACAACGTTTGGAGCACCCGGCCGCGTGTCTCGAAGTGGGACAAGGCGAAACTTCTGCTCCGTGCTCTGAGGCTGCGATTCGGAGGCTAATGCTTCGCCTTAGCTCATCCGGATCGAGCGTGCCTGAATCCGCTCACGATGGAGTTGTTCGATCAACTCTTGCGCTTCACCCGCAGTTAACCCTTCCGTCAGTGTACACGGCACTTGATTCAGAATCGTTTGTGCTTCTTCAGTCGTGCAATGGCGAAGGGCTCGAATCACAGTTTGGAGCGATTCCTTTGCGGTGATTGGGAAGCTTTCCAACAGTACACCATGATCGGTTGGGAAGGGCTTGCGGCGAATGAGTCGTTCGAGATCGGGTAACTCCGCGACCACGGTCAGTCGGTCGCCCACAGCGAGCCGATAACCACGGAGGTTTTGGATGTCGTGTCCGGCCATCCCGACCAAGACCATGTGGTAATCCAGCAACATGGCCCGCAGCGACTTTCCCACAAGATGGCTCTCATCGGCATCAACAACGACCTCGATGACAACCAGTGTGCGGCCCACAGTTGTGACGAGGGTTTGCACCCGGTCACCAAACAACGCCGCAGTGAATGCTGGGGCTGCCAGTGCCGAGACCGAGATAGCATGGCGGATATCGGCAGCCTCACGAACGGCTTCTGCGAACTGGGGATCTGTGAGCCGGACGATCACCCGTAGCTCAGGGTTGATCTCCCGAACAAGCAGGGCAATCTCCAGATTCACCAATTCACTCGATGTTGCGGCAATGACCGCTTTGGCCGCCCCCGCATGAGCTTGCCGGAGCACCTCGGCTAATGTGGCATCGCCGATAAATGTCGGTACACCTTTCCGGCGACAGGTCGCCACGAACGAGTTGTCATTGACCCGCTCGATCACGACCACGCGTTCCCCCATGTTGGTCAATTCATCGACCAACCGGAAACCGACATTCCCGAGGCCGCAGATCACCACGTGGCCACCGTCCGGAACGCGCCGAACTTCCAACGCACCACCCAGCCGTGCCCGAATGAGATACTGCGTGAGAATCGCTGTGAATGCAGCAATCAACGCGGTTCCAGCGAGCTTGAGAATGCTCAGGAACACCTTGGCCCATTGTGGGCGGCCCTCGCCATGCAGCTCCGAACCCGTGGCCACCAAGCTAACAGTTTGGTAAAGCCCTTCGCCCCAATCCGTTTCGAAGCCATACCGAAAGACAAGGGTGCTCGCGAGGATCGTAAGAAACAAGATCGGGGTGGCGATCTTGACTGAAAGATCGATTTCGAGAAGTGTTCGTCGTGCGGTCCGGAGCCAACGTCGAATAATGCCGGCCCAGCGCACACCTGGAAGCAGGTTGCCGCGTTCTCGCTCCAAAATTGGCCGTAACCGCGGTGTTGGGCCACACACCACGAGACGATCCCCCGATTCGAGAACCCGATCGAGCGGTACATCCAAAAGGAACTGTGGAGTGGAGCCGCCAACCGGAGCCAGGGCAAATGCAATCAAGTCGTTCTCGATGAGGAACGCCCGAAGCAATTGCCCCGCGAGATGCGAACTCGCCGCGACGACGAACTCCGAAATCTGGCGTGGCCCATCGCTAAGTTTGAACACACCAAGTGTGTCATCGCAAACTGCCGTCAGTGCCAGTAACGGAGCCGTCAGTGCCGATACGCTGAGTGCAACAGTGTTCTTGACGGCACTTCCAAAGCGTGTGAGCAAATTCTGATTGAACATCCGAACCACGATCCGGGCCGTGGGATTGAGCCGCCGGATCAGCAAGGCCGCCGAAATGTTCACCAGATCGTCGCCGGTCACGATGACCACGCCACCGGCATCTTTGATCCCGGCTTGCTCGAGTACCTCTTGTCGGCGAGCATCACCTTTGATGGCCCGTGCTCCGTGCAGTCTGGGATCATGGGTCGCGATTTGTGTATCGATCACGATGACATCCAGACCCGCTGCACGTACCGATTCAAAGACGCGCCAACCCACACGACCCAAACCACAGAGCACAACCGGTCGGTCCACAACGCCCCCGTTGCTTGCAGTCAAGTGATCACGCGGTGAATAATACAGTGCAGTGATCTCCTGATGCTCTGTGAATCGGCGGATACCGATGAACCTGGACGACAAAGTGTGCTACTGCTTCCACGTATCGCGGCGGAAGCTCAACAACTGGGTGCGATTGCACAAGCCACTGGTGCCCAGCCAGCTCGCGGAGTGCGGTGGAGCAGGGACCGGTTGTGGTTGGTGCATTCCGTTCTTGAAGCAAATATTCAGACAGAGTGAGACATGTGAAGGTACAGATCACCTCGAAGCCATGAAACTCGATTGCGTAACTGCGACGGAGTATGCTGCCCAGCGAGCCGATTACTTGCGGTCGGGGAAGGGCGTTGCACACCCGGAGGCCACGCCTGCTTCCGATCCCGCGGAGGAGAAGACTGAGTGAAGCCATGTGGCGATTCGCAATGCGATTACCAGTGGGCAGGGAGTTTCTCGCTTCGTAACCAGGCGTTGTACCAGAGATCCAGCGTCAGTTGTGCGGCCGCACGGACCCGAGCCAGGATGAAGGCCCGGCTTTCGTCTGTGGGCTTGTCGAACGCTCCGGCTGCATCAAGTTCGTAACACCGCGAAACATGCGTATGCGATTCCTCGATGAACTTCAGGACATGCCCCCAGACATCATCGAGCTTCTTTGCTTCCAAACCCCGACACACTTCTTCCGCAGTGATCTTGTTCTTTTCCGGAAAGCCATCAATCTTGGCGTGGATTCCTTTTTGCTTGACCGTGCCATCGGGCTGATTCCGGCCATCGTAATTGCGCGTTGTGTGAAGTGGCATGGCCGCATCACCTGTGTAGTGCGCCAGAGTGCCGCCATAGACCAGGCACTTCATGGGTATCGCGGCGTTCGTTGGCGACTTGCGGTAATCAAAGAATCCAACGGTCAGCTTCTCGTAATACTCCATGATGGCGTAAGGCAAGAGCCCAACCCGATTCGGTTCCTTTTTGAGTTCCACACCGAGCAACTTGATCGCGTCGAAGCGATGCGTCGCGGGCAGCGGCTTCCCTTCGAGATCTTCCAAATCGAGAAAGTGATTCCCTTCCTCGGCGGGTCGCAGAAAGGTCATCTGGCGATTCTTCCAGCGATCGGGATCGCTCGCAAAGTGCGCGAGTTCTCGCCCACCTCGACGAAAGAAACTGGGCATCTCGTCGGGTAGGCGTGCGGCAGCGGCTTCGGCTACGGTCTCGTGTCCACCGGACCACCAGCCAATAACCCATCCCCCCAGGAGCGTGAGGAGCGCCAGCAACGCCAGGCCGATGGGCTTGCACTTATACTTCATAGGTTCTCCAGGTTAGCCACAGTGGTTATATCTTTTCAGCTTCGCAGATTGCGTGAATTTCCGGTGTGTATCGGTGGATTCTTCTATTCCGATTAGCCGATAGTAATGATGGACCGCGATTTCCTGGCAGTAGCGGCAGGAATCGGAGTGATCTCAGGCTCAGCCAAGTTGGCTGTGGATTGCGGAGGAGCGTTCATGCTGCGTGCGGGGTGGGGAGTCGTGGTGCTCGTGGCAGTGGGGCTTTCGTGTCCTGCCGTCGCACAGTCTCCGCCGATTGCCCCGTCGGGCGGCCCGCCTGAGTCGCGGCCCACGCTGGCGTTCGACTCGGGACCGTTGGGCATGCCGCCACCCGAGCCGACGAGCGTACGTACTGCTACCCGAAGCTCTTCTAATCGACCACCCAACGTGCTGGGTGCCCCGGTCATGGGTGCTCCGGTCCGTGCTATTGACCGCGAACAACCAGTTGTTCAAGAACCCGTGATGCCCTCAAGCTACGCAGATGACCAACCACAGTCGCTCACCCGGGCGACGACGCTGGGCGTGCCGCAAGCGGCCGGCGTGCCCATACCCGCTCAAATGGTCGAGCCCGGGACCCGGACGGTACCCCGGCCCATTGAGAGTGACCCGGTAGACAACTTTCTCACGAAGCGTGCAAAGCCCAAGGGCGAGATTGATCGCGGCATTCCCATGGATCGAACCGAAAGCCGGTTTGGCCATCGCTTGACCGACGCCATGGGTGAAACCAAGGACTGGTTCAAAAGCGACCATTGTTTCGATGGCTTCATCTCACCCGTAAGTAACCCGTTCCTGGCTGAAGACCCACGATCACTGACCGAGTTCCGCCCGATCTTTATGTTCCAAAGCATTCCCTCTTCACAACCAGACTTTAACGGCGGGAACATTTGGTACTTCGGCACACAGGCTCGAATCGCATTTACTGATCGTTGGTCATTGGTTTTCAACAAACTCGGCGGGATCTCCCTCAATCCGGGAAGCGGATCGACCTTTGAGAGCTCCACTGGCTTTGCCGAGCTGTGGCTTGGCCCGAAGTATACACTGCTGCGTGGCGAAGACACCGGTAGCGTAGTGGCGACCGGTTTGCAGTTTCAAATCCCAGTTGGTACGAGTGGGGCGTTCCAAAACACCGGAACACTCACATTGGTTCCATATGTGAGCTATGCCCAGAACTTCCTTCGTGATTTAAGCTTTGGTAGTTTCAACGGCATCATTACTACCGGTTATGCAGCGAGTGTCAACAATGAGCGCAGTTCATACTACTACCTGACGGCTCACTTGGACCTTGACGTGATGAATAACCACCGGTTCTATCCGTTGATGGAATTGAACTGGCTCATTTACACCACGGATGGCAACTCCATCGACATGGGATCAGAAGGCCTCGATCTGATCAACTTTGGCTCACAAGCCGCAGGGCAGGGGTTGCTGACGGGTGCTATTGGAGCCCGCTACAAACTCACCGAATCAGCTCAAATCGGTGGTGTGTTTGAATTGCCATTCGCCGGCCCACGTGGTTTGTTCAACTACCGGTTCACCATGGATTTTATCTTGAAGTATTGAGACCGGTTTGCCAGAATATGTAGTGCTCAAGTTTGTGGACAGCTGTATATAAACGCCATGGTCAATGCATATACTGGTTTTTGAATCCCTGTAGAACCTGTTTGTGGTAGTTCTGATTCCACTCTGTATTGCGCCTCTCGGCTTTGATGCGCCCACGCTTGGTGTCCTGCTCCAGGAGCGACGCGGCAACTCGTCGGATCACGCACAGGATCACCAGGATGTCGTCGAGCCGGTGCCACTTGGTTCGATCGACACACGGGTCGGGCAAGTCGGCGAAGTACCGTGCGGAACTGATCTCAGACTGCAACATGGTGACGTTTCATTGACTACCACCGAGCCAAGCCGATCTCTCACCCCGTCACGACTTCAAGATGCGTGAATCCTAACCGGCTCAGGTACCTTTTCTAACCGCAATCGAGAACGGATTCATCGGTGCACAATAACAGGATCTGGTGGAGCGTACACCAGTTGAATTCGGATTACTCTCGTTCCATCTCCACCTGGAGCCAGGCTCGCGCGTACCGCCACATCCGATCAGCGGTCGCGGTCGATACACCAAGAGCTGCAGCCGCCTCGTCTCCAGTCATACCGCCATAGAATCGTATCTCCACGAGATTGGCGTGCTCGGGTTTGATTTCAGCAAAACGAGTCAGAGCCTCATCAACTGCGAGCACGTCGTGCTTGAGGAGTGGAGAGGCAAGCTCTGGCAATGACACCATGACGCGCGAATTGCTACGCTTCTGAGTTTGTTTTCCCCGTGCCCGGTCCACGAGAATCCGACGCATCGCTGTCGCGGCGGTCCGAAGGAAGTGCGTGTGGTCTTGCCAATCAATTGTTCCACCCGCGAGTTTCAACCACACTTCATGGCCGAGCGCCGTGGCGTCAAGTGTATCGCCTTGTTGTTCGCGCTCCAGTTTCGCCGCCGCGAGTTGCCGCAGTTCGTCGTATACTTGTGGGAGTAACTCCTCGGGAGTCATTCGAGTCCCCGGGGTGATGGTGCGGTTTCGCGGATCGGAGGGTACTTCGCGCGCTCCGCTTGCCACTTCTTCAAATCAACCTGCTTGTTGGTCGCGATGGCAAGTTTGATCAGTCGATCAATCGCTTCGGGAACCCGTTTGCTTCCCTGGGGTGGGATGGAGTTCTCTCGCAGTTTCAGGCCCTCGTAGCCCTTCAGCAGTAATGCTTTGGCTTCAATATACAATACTGCCGCCCGAGCCCGTGATGCCAGATCGTTGAGTGTACCGAGCTGCATCGCGCGACCAATCAGAGCTTCACCAAGCATGGACTGGGTGTTGAATGTTCCCCAGGCGTTCGGTTGGGTTTGCTGCCGGATCGCCAGCCCGTCACGGAGGACCGGCTCTGCCTCTGGCCAATTTGCTTCGAGAAGCAAGTTGTAACCCAACTGCAGTAATGCCCCGGAATAGGCAACCGACTCTGCCCCCGACAATTTCTTGACCTGCTCGGTGTTTTCACGATAGAGAGGTGTGGCAAGCGAGTAATGACCCGCAGTCTGATGGCAATTTGCGAGCGTTGTCAACACATACAGCGTATCCGAATGCTCGGGCCCGTACTTGGCTTTCACGGAGCGATAGGTCTGTTCGCACAGTTCCAGAGCAATGTCGAACTTCCCTTTGGCTTCATAAACCTGAACAAGATTCATGGTGCTGATGACCGTGTTCTGGT